>NZ_JAVAXX010000001.1:0-170805 GCF_042709275.1 Bacillus sp. LR_5
ATCCGCCACCTTCGAAATCATTACATACCTTTTATCTTAATTTCACAGGTAGACCGGTTGTGTTCCCTTTCTCCCTTTTCTATAATAAGGGGAATAGGCAGTTAGGATCACAGATGGGCACTTGCTCATCTGTTTTGCGAAACAGCCATAGACACGGAGGATAGCATGAGAGTATTAAAATACGCTATATTAGGGCTTTTGCGAAAAGGCGAATTGAGCGGATATGATATTACAAGTTATTTTAAAGAGGAGCTCGGCCAATTTTGGAGTGCCAAGCACAGCCAGATTTATCCTGAGCTCAAAAAACTGACCGATGAAGGGTTTATCACGTTCCGGACAACAATTCAAGGCACAAAGCTGGAGAAAAAGATGTACACCCTGACAGACAGCGGAAAGCAGGAGCTGCATGACTGGCTGATCCGCCACCAGCCGATACCGGAGACGGTGAAGGATGAATTTATGCTGAAGGCTTATTTCATTTCTTGTCTATCGCGGCAGGAGGCTTCTGATTTGTTCACAGACCAACTGCTGAAACGCAAGGCCAAGCTGTCTGATCTGCAGGGAAGCTATGAAAAGCTTATGGCTTCAGCGGAGCCGATGTCGTTTTCTTCACCGGACTTCGGCCACTATCTCGTGCTGACGAAAGCGCTGGAGCGGGAGAAAAATTACGTTTCTTGGCTTGAATCGATTTTAACTATGATAGATAAGGGTTAACCAGGAGCGGCCTTCAGGCTGCTCCAATACTTAATGTGGGGGACGAACGATGAATGTGACATTGCACGAATTAACAGGGGAACTGATTCGAGTGGTGCCGATGGACAAAAGCCATATTCAAGGTTTATATGAAGCTGCAAATGATGAAAACATCTGGACCCATTTACCGAAAACGATCACAACGCTGCATGGTATGGAGGCTTTTGTTGAGGAAGCGCTGCAAACGAAAGAGTCCGGAGCAGAATTTCCATTCGTGATTATTCAGCGTGAAACTGGCAAAATCGTCGGAACGACGCGATTTCTGTATATGTCGTCCGCTGCAAGGAGCCTTGAGATCGGCTGGACATGGTTTCACCCATCGGTGTGGGGCACCTCGGTCAACACTGAATGCAAATATTTGCTGTTACAATACTGCTTTGAACACCTGAACACGATTCGGGTGCAGTTCAAAACAGATGAGCGGAATATCAGATCGCAAAAGGCGATTGAACGGCTGGGAGCAGTTAAAGAAGGCATATTGAGAAACCAAATGATCAGAAAAGACGGAACATTTCGCAATTCAGTATTTTTCAGCATCATCGACAGCGACTGGCCTTCCGTGAAACAGCATTTGGAACAGAGACTGAAGCTTGCAGAAAAAGCAAAATGATTGCAAAAAACATCTGCCCCGAAGGCAGATGTTTTTTAGGCGCGGAGCGCTTTCAGCCCCACTGTGAAGGTAATTGCTGCGAAAACAAGCAAGATGACGCAGATCCCGAGAATATCTGTGACGTGGGCACCGTTAGCCATAATCTCAGTCAGCCCGCTCATCGCCCACTTTTGCGGAAGAAATTCAGCGATGGACTGCATAAATTTCGGTTCAATGTCTATCGGCCAATACATTCCGCTTACCATACACGTTGCGATGACGAACAAGTTGCCAAACGCAAGCTGCTGTTCCGGCGTTCTGACATTGGCCGCAATCACCAATCCAATGCCGACAACGGTCAGCAGAAAAAACGATACTAACACAATAACTGCAGCAGGGTTGCCCCAGTTGATGCCAAACAGCCAATGGGATGCAAGAAGCAAGATGCCAAATTGAATCCAGCCAATGACAAAGAAGGACAGCACATACCCTGCACCGATTTCCATTCGGCTGACAGGGGCTGTAAGCAATCTGGACCAGACGCCGTTTTTTCTTGCTTCTAAAATCGTTCCCGCTGCCCCCATCATTGTCAACATGACAAACAGGATGGAAAAGCCTGCTGCTCTGGAGGCTGTGTCACTTGCGCCTTCTTTTTTATCGCTGAGCACCTTTTGTTTTACGGCTGGTGCTGCATGTTCATGATCTTTGGCAATAACTGTTTTATAAGCTGCCTTCCAGTTCTCCCCCGCTGCCTGAGCCACCGTTTTCGCCGCGGAAACCTGAATATTGAGCTTTGCCAATGTGCTTTCCGCATACTGTTTGGCCATAGGCGCTTCCGACAGCTCCGGGCCGTGACGGAAGATCAGCTCAGGATTTTTTCCTTTTTCGAGCTGTGCCTGGAACGAGTGAGAAATGACGATGATCCCAGCTATTTTCTTTTGCTTCAGCTTTTCTGACGCTTTGCTTTCAGACATGTTTTCGAATGTGTACATACCATCGTGTGCCTTCAGCTGCCGAATATAATGCTGTGAGAGAATCGTGTTGTCCTGATCAACGATTGCAAGGCGCAGCTTGTCATCATTACTGCCGAGCATACTCCCAAATACAAAGGTCAGCAAAAGCGGGGCAGCAAACATCATCAAATAATTCTGCCGCTTCTTGAAAATGAGAGAAAGCTCAATGCCGCAAATGGCTATGATTTTTTTCACCTTGTACCTCCTTATCTTGTATGAAGCCGTCTGATACCAAGCATGAGTGAACAAAGGCCGATCACGGCAAAAAGAAGCACAGGCTTTTGAAGGTCAGCCCAGCCTCCCCCTTCCATTAAAGAAAGAAAGCCGTCAAGCGCCAATCGATTCGGCACCGCTTTGGATACAGACTGTAAGAAGTCCGGAAATTGGTACAGCGGCAGCATGGACCCGCCGAGAACCGCAAGCAATTGAATGCCGAAGCCGCCTATCGCATCTGCAGATTTCATATCGCTGATGCACGATGCAAGCAGCATTGAAATACCTGATACAGCTGCAGCGTAAGCAAGCCCGAGTACACTTACAAACAGTAGATTGCCGCCCCAGTCCACACCAAATACATTGACCGTGACAATCAGAAATATGAAAAATTGTATGATGGCAAACAGATAGGTTCCGAGCCATTTTCCGAAGAGAATGGCGTATTTTTGCGCAGGCGTCATCAGCATTCTGGCAAGCGTTTCCGTCTCCTTTTCCTGTAAAAATGATTTCGCCCCGAGTGTCATATGAAACAGCATGAACATGCAAAGCATTGCTGCCGAATAGTATTGAAAGCTGGTCACGGCCTTGCTGCCGACTGATTTTTCCGTAATAGTAAGTTTGTCACCCGTTTCTTTTTCAAGTGTCTTTACCAGCTTTTCGGCAAAATGTGAAGGATCAAGTTTTCCTTGTTTTACAGCTGCCGTTTTGCTGATGTAGTCCATTGAGGCTGAAGCGGCTTCTTTTACCGCTTTATATTGGTCTATGAAAGATGCGGCGGCTGTTTCGATGATGGAACTTTTTAATGTTTGATCCGGATCCGCATAAACAAAAGCTGAAGTTTTGCCGGCTTCCCATTGATTCGGAATGACGATACCGACATCAATTTTCTTTTCATCAAGCAGCTTCTTTATCTCGTCTTCGCTGCTGGCTTGTGTGACCTTTATCGACTTCATTTTTTTGAGCACATCTGTTTTAAACATGTTTGCTGCTTCTGACTGGTCTGATTGGACATAGCCGACTCTGATGTCATCAACCTGGCTGCCACCGTCAACAACCGATCCAAGGGCCGCCCCTAAAATACAGGTCAGGATCAGCGGCATTAAGATAAGCATCATAAACCCTTTTCTGTCCGTGATTCTGATTTTGACATCTTTCCATGCGATCCATATGCTTTTTTTCATAGCGATACCTCCTTAATCCCGCAAAGTGCGCCCGGTCAAATTCAGAAACAAGCGCTCCAAATTTGGTTCCTGCACCTGAAGAGACAGCAGGTTTGTATGATGGGCAGCGGCCTCCGCAAGCAAACTGGTAACGACTTTTTCATGATGAGCCGCAGAAATGTCAATTTTGAGTTCTGACTCATGTACTGTCACATCATTCACATGGGCCAGGGAACGGATTGCAAAAAGAAACGCTTCATCGATCCCGCTGACAGTGAGCTGAATGATGGTATCGCCTCCAAGGCGGCTGCACAAATCGGTTTTTGTGCCGATCGCAATCATTTCTCCCTGATCAATAATGCCAATCCGGTCGCATAAATACTCGACCTCTTCCATGTAATGACTCGTATAGATCACCGTCATGCCGGTTTCATTGAGCTGTTTCACCGTTTCTAAAATATGATTTCTCGATTGAGGATCAATACCGACAGTCGGTTCATCCATGATCAGAAGCTCAGGCTTGTGCATTAAGGCAGCACCGATGTTGATTCTCCGTTTCATTCCGCCTGAGAACGTTTCAATTTTATCTTTGGCCCGCTCAGTCAGGCCGACATATTCAAGGACCTCTACCGATCTTTTTTTGGCATCGCCGTGCGTAAGTCCGTACATTTTCCCCCAAAACATAAGATTCTCATGAGCCGTCAGCGTCGGATATAAAGCAATTTCCTGTGGGACAACGCCGATTTTTTGTTTCGCTTTGGCCGTTTCTTTTCCGATGACATAGCCGCCCACTGTGATGTTCCCGCTGTCATGCGGCACGAGGCCGGAAATCATCGAGATGGTTGTGGACTTTCCCGCACCGTTTGGCCCAAGCAGCCCGAACGACTCCCCCTTTTGCAGGGAAAAAGAAATGCCTTTCACAATTGTTTTTTTCCCGTATGCCTTTTTGATGTTTTCTGCTTGCAGCACGTCGTTTCACTCCTTTTTTAATCCCATTGCCATTGTAGATAAAAGAAGGGCGTGCGGCATGTAGCGCCAGATAGAATGTAAGGCATGAAAAAAAGGCCTGTAAAAGGCCTTTTCAGAGAAACGCATATGCTGAATGTCATATGTCAAAAGTCAGATACACCATATCTGACCGAATAGATGGCGGCTTGGGTTCTGTCTCTAACAGACAGTTTGCTGATAATGTTAGAAACGTGATTTTTCACTGTGCCTTCTGTAATGAACAGCTTCTCAGCAATTTCTTTATTATTCAGCCCGTAGCCAAGCTCAGCGAGAACTTCCATTTCGCGTTCGGTCAGGTCGAGAAGCTCCTTAGGTTTTTCTTTCTCGTTTATTCCTTTCAGCTGTTTTTCACGCTTCCATTCATTCAGCATTTGAGCAGTCAGTTCCGGAGGAAGCACCATTCCGCCAGATTGTACAGTCATCACCGCTTTTACAATCGTATCGGCTGACATGTCCTTCAGCAGGTACCCGCTCGCTCCTTCTTCAAGCGCTTCTGCAATCAGCTCTGAATCCTTGAAGGTTGTCAGCATCAAAACCTTTACGCCGGGCAGCGAGCTTGTGATTAATTTTGTTCCCTCCACCCCGTTGGAAACCGGCATGCGGATGTCCATTAACACGATATCCGGTTCAAGCTCTTTCGCCTTTTCGAAGGCTTCCTGTCCGTTTCGCGCCGTGGCGATGACATCGAGCTCATCTCGGAGCTGGAGCAAGGACGCCAGCCCTTCTCTGACGATATCCTGATCGTCGGTAATGATGATCTTAATCATGATAAACTCTCCTTTTGCTGCGCGGGCCCGAAGCTCCATTTTTTATTGACCAGTGAAAATTCCGCGATTACTGTAAATCCTTGATCCCGTTCGCTCTCAAAGCGAATCATTCCGCCATGCTCTGCCGCCCGCTTTTTCATGTTCAAAAGGCCAAAGCCGAGTGCTGCCTCGGGATTTCCTTTTCCGTCATCCTTAATGACAAGGCTGATGCTGTCCGTTGTGCAGGCAAGCTGTACCGAACAAGCTGTGGCGCCGCCGTGCCGTTTGGCATTGGTCAATGCTTCCTGCACCGTTCTGACCAGAGTCGGATGAAGAGACAGCGGGATCATCGCCGGATCGCCGCTGACCGCAAATTCGGTTGTGACTCCTGCATTTTTATAGAAGTCTTCTGTCAGCTGTTTCAGTGAATCGATTAACGAATGATCGTTTTCCGTTTGCAGGGTGCGTACTGATAAGCGGACAGCATCAAGCGCTTCACGGGCAAGCGTTTCACATACCCCGACTGTCTTCTCCGCTTTTTGGCTGTCTCTTTTTTGCCATTCACGCAGAAGCTGCAGCTGGACGAGGAGCGCCGTCATTTTGTGTCCTACTGTATCATGGATTTCTCTTGCCATTCTGTTCCGCTCATGAATGGCAGTCAGCTCTTCAACCTGCTTCGCATATAAATGCAGCTCCTGGTGTGCAGCAGACAGCGCCAGATGGGACTCCGTCAGTTCCTGAAACTGCTGTTTTGCCGTTTCCTGCGCATCCAAAAGCTTGCGGATTAATTTGCCGACGACTCCGCAAAAGACAACGAATGTCATGCTGATACAATGATCCATAACATATTCATCGCCGAACATACGATATGTGCGGATTAGCACAATCAGCCACATCATAAAACAAAAACACAGGACAGACCATACTGTTTTTCGGTCAAATCCCTTCAGAAAAAAGGTAACTGCAACCGGGCTGAGCAATGTGATATATAAACCTGTACCCGGAAACATGAAACCGAACGAAAAGCCAACTGCAATATCAATTAGACAAAACAAAATGCCATATTTCTCTACTCTTAATAAGAGATGATTTGCTAAGAACACACCTGCACCACCAGCGATGAACAAATACTCAAACCAACGGTCATCTTTTACAAGAAAAAAGTAAACCGAACAGCTTACCATTAGGGTGAATATCCTAGTAAATATAAGAGCCTTCACACTCATCACTCCCGTTCCCCAATTCCCTTCTTATCATACCTGCCTCAGGTCATTTTTGACAGGAATTTCTGGAAAATAAAAAATCCCCCTGCCGTTTTTTCGGCAAAGGGATTACAGTCAAATCACAAATAGAATATGGACCCCAGAAACAGGATCTTTCACGCGGAAGCTGTTTTCCGTTTTTTCGATCGAATATCCGGCATGTTTGACTCGGTCTGCCACTCGATCGAGTTCCTCTCGATGAGGCAGGACAACAGTGTAATAGTCTAATCCGCTAGCATTTGTCGGTTTAGGCGGCGCATTTCTTCCAGCCCAAATGTTTAAGCCAATATGATGGTGGTAGCCTCCAGCTGAAACGAAGAGAGCGGACATACCTGCATAGTCTCCGACAATGTCAAAGCCCAGCACATCTGTATAAAACGCTTTTGCTTCGTTCAAATCACTGACATGCAAATGAATGTGTCCGATGATGGTACCGTTCGGAAGCGCTGTTTTCCGCTCATCTCCGGCTTTTTCCATAAGACCCTCAATGTCAACAGCGGTTGTCGTCATGACATAGTTTCCTTCTTGATCACGCTGCCACGTGCTGCGGGGGCGGTCAGCATACATTTCAATTCCGTTTCCATCAGGATCAGACAGGTAGAGTGCTTCGCTCACAGCATGATCCCCATGTCCGATCGCAATGCCGTGTTCAATCAGGCGAGCGAGCGCGATACCAAGTTCCTTCCGGTTCGGAAGAAGAATCGCAAAGTGATATAAACCCGTCACAGACCGTTCAGGCAAGACGACGGCGCTCGGATTTTCTTCAAGAATAAGCAGTACACGTTTCCCGTCAGCGGTTAATTCAGCTTGGCGATCCGTCTTTTGTAAGACTTGAAAGCCGATAACGTTACAGTAGAACTGAAGGGAACGCTCCAGGCTGCGGATTGTGAGTTTGACATAGCCAATATTTGTATCCTCATGAATGCTGGTCATGCTGTATGCCTCTTTTCTTATGCTGATACGTTTTCGCTCTTTTTTGCTTTAAACACAAGTGGATCCAGCGCCAAGAAACGGCTTCCAGAAAGAGCCAGATGGATTGATGTTAAAAGCAGAAGGTAATCAAATTCTGCATTGCCCATGAAAGGCGCTTTCAGCTTGACTGTAATGATGGCTCCGATCAGCGTGAGGGCAAACAGAACACCGACAATACGTGTAGCCAATCCGAAGAAGACAAGAACTCCGCCTACCAGTTCAATCGCTGCGATGACGTACGCCATAAAACTTGGAAGGCCTATGCTGCCAAAAAATTGGATGGTGCCCTCCATTCCCTGAAACTTTGATAAACCATGAACAAAAAAGATAATACCTGTAATAACTCTTAAAAGTAATGTGCCAATTTCAAATGATTTATTCATTTTATCCTCCTTGATAAATTTTATCACTTACTTAATGTAATCTAGTATATATACATAACTTGTTTACGTCAAGTAATTTTGTTACATTTCACGAAAATGAAATAAAAGTACTATAAAACTGTAACAAAAAAGACCTTTGTGCAGGACAAAGGTCTATTTCTCAAATTGGCTTTCATATAAGTCACTGTAAAACCCTTTTTGCCGGATAAGCTCGCCATGGCTGCCTTTTTCAATCATTTTGCCGTCTTTTAGCACCACAATCTGGTCCGCTCTTTGAATGGTGTTCAGCCTGTGGGCAATGATGACGCTTGTTCTTCCCTCCATTAAACGGGCGAGCGCTTCTTGAATGTTGACTTCTGTTACGGTATCGATGTTGCTTGTCGCTTCATCCAAGATGAGAAGAACCGGATCGGCAAGCACCGCCCGCGCTATAGAAATCAACTGCTTCTGTCCTTGACTGATGCCCGAACCGTTTTGCGTCAGCACGGTATCATACCCTTTTGGCAGCCTTTCAATAAAACTATGGGCATTCGCTGTTTTTGCAGCGGCTTCGACTTCCTGATCAGAAGCATCGAGCCTGCCGTAGCGAATATTTTCTCTGATCGTACCCTGAAACAAAAACGAATCCTGAAGGACAAACCCCATGTTTTTCCTTAGGCTTGCTCTAGTGAGGGTTTTAATATCGGTACCGTCGATTAAAATCCTTCCGTCATCAGGTTCGTAAAAACGGGCGAGAAGATTTGTGACAGTTGTTTTCCCCGCTCCCGTCGGTCCGACAAACGCGATGGACTGTCCGGCGGGCACGGTAAACTGTAAATGCTTCAGTGTCTGCTGCCCCTCGTCGTAACCGAAGGACACATCCCGGAATTCAATACTGCCTGTTTTGATCGGCTGATGCACGGCGTCCTTTTCATCCTCGCGCTCCTCTTTTTCATCAAGCACGTCAAACACCCGTTCAGCTCCGGCAATCGCGGACAGCATTGTATTAAACTGGTTGGCCAGATCGTTTAAAGGGCGTGTGAATTGTCTTGAATACTCGGCAAAGACAACGATGGAGCCGATCGAGATCCAGCCTTTCAGCGCGAACAGACCGCCGATTGCCGCAATCATCGTAAAGCTTAAGTTATTCAGCGAGTTCATGACTTTCGGGATAAATCCAGAAATCGTCTGTGCCCAAAAGCCCGAAGTCTTGAGCGCAGCGTTTTTTTCGAGAAATTCGGCAGTAATCTGCTTCTCTCGCGAATAGGCTTTGATGACCTTTGCGCCGGAAACAGATTCCTCAATATATCCATTCAGCTCACCAAGGTTTTTCTGCTGTTCTTTAAACAGCTTTCCCGTCCGGTTGGTGATCCATTTCAGGCTTACTGCCATCACCGGAATGATCGTTAGCGTAATCACTGTAAGGAGCGGGCTCATGTACAGCATCACCGCAATCGTCCCGACAAAGGTGATGACGCTTGACAAAATTTGAATGACTGACGTGTTTAAGGTAGAACTTACATTTTCGATGTCATTCGTCACCCGGCTCATCAGCTCGCCGTGCCGCTGTTTATCAAAAAACGGAATCGGCAGCTCATGCAGATGGGTGAACAATTCGCTTCTCATTCTGAAAACCGTGCCCTGCGAGATCGTAATCATCCAATAGTTTTGAAACCAGAGCGACAGGGACTGAATTACGTAAATGACGAGCAGAAGGAGCAAAACGGGAATTAAGCCGCTGACCGTTTTCCCGACGATAAAATGGTCAATGGCCTTTCCGATCACAAAGGGGCCAAGGAGCCCGAATATCGCGCTGATGACAACCATCAGCATGACAAGGATGAGCAGTCCTTTTCGTTCAGCCAAGTAAGACCAGATTCGCTTCAGTGTGCCTTTTGCATCCTTTGCTTTCGCCCGCTTTTTCGCGCCTTCTTTTTTGTCGATTGGCAGTTTGGGATATTGGAAAGGCTTGCGGATGTCTTTTAGCATGACTCGCTCCCCTCCCTTCCGAATTGCGACTCGTAAATGCGCTTGTATAACTCAGATTCAGAAAGAAGTTCACTGTGCGTGCCTTTTTCTATCAGTTCGCCATCCTCAAGCAGCAAAATCTCATCAGCTTTCATCGCCGTGGTGATTTTTTGCGTAATGATCAAAGTTGTGCACTCATATGTGCTGATCGCCTCAAGCAGCTTTGCCTCCGTTTGCAGGTCAAGCGCGCTTGTGCTGTCATCTAAAAGAAGGATGGCCGGCTTTCGGATCAGCGCCCGCGCAATGGAAATCCGCTGCTTCTGGCCGCCGGACAGGTTGACGCCTCTTTGTCCCAACACGGTATCATACCCATTTGGGAGCTTCATAATCGTTTCATGAATTTGCGCATGTTTGGCCGCTTCCATTATTTCATCAAGTGAAGCATTTTCTTTGCCCCAAGCAATATTTTCTTTGATTGTGCCGGAAAACAGGAGCACTTCCTGCGGGACATATCCAATTTGCTTGCGAAGCCCTTCAGCCGGAAAATCATAAATTGGCTTTTCATCTATGTAAATGCTGCCCGAATCCGGCTGATAAAGCCGTGGAATGAGCTGAAAGAGGGTGGACTTGCCTGATCCCGTCGCACCGAGAATCGCGATCGTTTCCCTCGTTTTTGCGGAAAATGAGACATTCCGCAGCGCTTCTCTATCCATTTCCGGATAACGGAAGGATACATGCTGAAACTCAATCCTTCCCGACAAACGATCAGATATGATGCCTTCCTCCCGCTCATCGCCTTCCGTTTCAAGCACCTCGCCGATTCTATCCCCTGAAGCCTTCGCCCGGGTGAAAATCATAATCAAAAACGGAAACATCGAAAGCGCGCCCGTAATTCGTGTTGCGTAGTTAATAATCGCCACAACATCACCGACTTGAGTGTTTCCGTTCGTGATACTGAAGGCCCCTGCCCACAAAATCAAAAGGATGCAGAGGTTCATCAGCAGCATCAGCACAGGCATCGTGAATTCCACAAGCTGAAAAGCTGAAACTGTTTTTTCCATTAGCCTCGTGTTGGCTTTGATAAATCTTTTGACCTCGTGGCTGCCGCGAAGCAGCGCTTTGATCAGCTTAATCGCTGTTAAGTTTTCCTGCATGACGGTGTTCACCTGATCCAGCCGTTTCTGCACTGAGCGGAACAGTGCCCCGCCCTTCTTTAATACCCAAAGCAAAAACAAGATCAGGATCGGAATGGTCACAAGCAGAAAAAAACCGAGCTTCACATTAACGGCGAGCGACAGCACAATGCCGCCTACAATCATTAATGGAGCCCGCAGCATAAACCGCAAGCTCATAAAAATCATATTTTGAACCTGTGTGACATCGTTTGTCAGCCTTGTGATATAAGAAGAGGATGAAAACTGTCCAAATGTAGAATAAGAGAAGGACTGGATTTTTTGAAAAAGCCCTTTTCTCGTATCATAGGAAAAGCTTTGGCTGACATGGGCGGCATAAAAGGAATTCAGCATTCCCGCCGCAAATGATAACACGGTCAGTCCGACCATGACCGCGCCCCATGTCCACACATGCCGCAGATCTTGCTTTAAAATCCCATCGTCAATGATTTTTGCGATTAATAAAGGCTGCATCAGTTCAACCGCAAGCTCAGTCAACATGAGAATCAACGCAGTTCCTACCAGCAATGAGTATGGTTTTAAAAACGATAAAGCCTTTTGCATGTAAAAGCCTCCAAACCCCTTTTTACTCGATTGTCTCTTTCTTTACTTTACTATGGCGGTCTTTTTGACGGCAAACGAAAACCCTCCCGAATAGGAGGGCTGGCTTTATTGATTCAATATTTTTTCTACACGCTCCCGCATCTGCGGCACGCTCAATCCGATAATCACCTGAAACGCCTTCCCGTTCCTGACGACGCCGTGCGCGCCAAGCGCGCGGAATACGCTGTCGGGCTCAACCTTTGTTTCATCCTTGACGCTGACTCTGAGGCGGGTGGCGCAGTTTGTCACTTCAGTGATATTGTCTTTTCCACCCAGCGCTTCAATATAAAGAAAAGCGGTGTCATCTGCCGTTTCAGCAGCAGAAGCTGTTTCATCCTTGTTTTTTCTTTCTCTGTATTCCTTTTTCGAATACAGCTTTGTTTCCTGCTGATCGTCAATTTCCCGTCCCGGTGTAGCAATATTGAATTTGAGGATCAGAAAACGGAAGACGAAAAAATAAATAGCTGTAAAAGAAAGCCCGATCAAAATTTGATACACATACGTCATACCGTGGCTGCCAAAGAGCGGAATCCAGTTCAGGGTAACCGCCTCGATTAAACCACCCCCCATGTTTCCGACAACACCGGCCATATACATGACCGTCGACATTGTCGCAGCAAGCAGGGCGTGAACCGCAAATAAGAAAGGAGAAATAAATAAGAAAGTGAACTCAATCGGCTCTGTAATGCCCGCGACAATCGCTGTCAGCGTGACAGGAATCAGCAGCCCTGCGACAAGTTTTTTCTTTTCCTTTTTGGCCGTGACGTAAAACGCCAGTGCGATCCCCGGAATGCCGAAGATTTTCGAGTTGCCGTGGAGCGCGAATCCGCCTTGCGGGAAGAGCTCCTTCAACGGCTTGGCGCTTTGCGAATATTCGCCGAGGTGCTGTGCCCAATACGTGACGATCCCGCCTTCTGCTACAGCAGGCCCATAAATAAACGGTGTGTAAATAAAGTGATGAAGACCGGTCGGAATCAAAATCCGTTCCAAAAACGTGTATATCCAGACGCCCACCGCCCCGGAAGCAACCAGGAAGCTTTGAAGCGAGCCGATTCCCGTCTGAACCATCGGCCAAATGTAAGACACGGCCAAGGCGATCGGGATCATAATGAAGAAGGAAATCATCACGATATACGTTGAGCCTTGAAAGATGCCGAGAAAATCGGGCAGTTTTTTATCAAAATAACGGTTATGCAAAAAGACGACAATCGAAGAAATAAAGATGGCTCCGATAATGTTGGTATCAAGCGTTTTGATGCCCGCGATCATCGTTAACCCGCTCGTTCCGCCGACCTCTTGGTTCATATCGACGCCAAATGCCCCTCCCCATACCGACAAGATCGAGCTGACAAAGTAATTGAACGTCAAGTAAACCGTAAGCGCTTCCAAACAAGCGCGCGCCTGAGCTTTCTTCGCCAAAGCAACCGGGATGCCGATGGCGAATAAGAGCGGCATTTGATTAAATACTGTCCAGCCGCCCTGCTCAATGATATACCAGCACTGATACCAAAACCCGTCAGGATCGGCAAGTGGGCCCATGAGGGTTTTATTTTTAAAAAGCGTACTGACACCGACGATAATGCCGGCGAACGCGAATAATAGAACAGGCACAAACATCGCGCTTCCAAAGCGCTGGATCTTTTGCATCATACCAGAACCCCCTGCTACTTAATGTTATTTTTTTCTGCCTCTTTGTAATCAACATATGCGCGGAACAATGCTTCGCCAACGAGAAAAAATGGTGCAAAAGCGACAATTTCCGTTTTATCGCTTAATGTCACAGGTTTGCTTGTCGCATAAAGATTATGCGGAGTCAGCTGGGCGAGGACATTGTTTTTTAAATTCGTAATGGAAATAAAGGGAATACCCTTTGCAGAAAGCATTCTTGCCTGAGGAATCAGCTCCGGTGTTTCGCCGGAAAGAGAAATGATGATAAACAGATCGTTTACTTTAAAATCATCGCGCATCAGATTAAATTCATTTCTGTCTTCAATCAAAATGAGATACCGATGGCGCGGAATAAACATCCTTTGAAGATCACGGGCGCATATCTTTTGCGCATTTCCAGATCCGTACACGAAAATGCGGTCAGCTTCATCAATCAGCTGGCACATCTCCGTCATGTCCTTTGTCCTTAAAAATTTCAAATTTGATTCAATATCGTCAAGCAACTTTTGAAAACTCATACTCTCGCCTTCTTCCGGCTGATCTTCCCACTTTAAATAGACGCGAAATTCACTGTAGCCGCTGAAACCGAGCTTTTGGGCAAGCCGTAAAATTGAGGAACGCGATACGCTGCAAGCTTTGGCCAGCGCGTCGATTCCAAGGTGATAGCACGTGTGCTTGTGATTCAATATATATTTTAAAATATGAAAATCGTTGTCATTTAATCTGCTGTAGTGCTGATTAATCAGTTCTTCGAGCTGCATATCAGATCCCCCCATTTTCTTTCTATTATATACAATTACAGATTCGAAAATGGGGGAATTTCAGTTATGAAATGCGAGTTGGGCTTTGATCAAGCTCTGGCCAATAGTCTTTGTTGGCCTCTATTAAATCCTCGAGAATGAGCCTTGCTACACGCGCGTTCGGCACTGTTTTTGACAGGATCAGCGCCTGCCACAGCTTTTGGAACGATTTCTCCTCCCATGCTTCAACAGTCAGTTTCTCAACGGATACCTGCTGCTCCATCAGCCCTTTTTGGAATT
Organism: Bacillus sp. LR_5; assembly: GCF_042709275.1. Classification (NCBI taxonomy): domain Bacteria; kingdom Bacillati; phylum Bacillota; class Bacilli; order Caryophanales; family Bacillaceae; genus Bacillus; species Bacillus sp. LR_5. The sequence goes on from NZ_JAVAXX010000001.1 coordinate 14,533, forward strand.
GCGGAATAGTGCCGACGGTGATCGGTTCAGGTCCGTTTGAGCCGACAATACATGGCACCTCGACCATTGCAGTCGGGTCAAAGTTTGCAATCGCGCCGTTATTTTCAACAATCAACAGCATTCTTTCACCTGTGTTGTAGGCAATCGCCCGGGCTAGATCAACGATATATGATGCGTGATCATCGATTTTGATTTCGCTGTTTTCCGAGGACTGCTCGCGTGTGATCATGTCACATTGGCTGAAAATAAAGGCTTCGCGCCCTTCCATCACTTCGTTTGCCCGCGTATGATTCGGATTTGATTTTTTCACCATATCATCCGGGAACAAATAATATTGCAAATACGTATTCGGCAGTGTGTCAGGATCTGCAGCCTGCACATCACGCGCTTTGGCGAACGTGTCATTCCAGCTCGCCTCCACAGCTTCAGCCTCCGTCTTCGGAATGTACCCGTATTGAGATACATGCTCCTTCAGCTTCGGCATTAAATCGTTGCCCTCTTGATCCTGAATCGATGTCCACCAGCCGAAATGATTTAATCCGTAATAACGGACCTTCATTTCTTTTCTTGAGGACAGGCCGAGAATTTGCGCCATCCGGTCTTCGATTCCAACCGGCATATCACAGATATTGAGAATTTTCGAATTCGGTCTGAGGCGTCTCGTTGCTTCGGCTACGATTGCCGCCGGGTTGGAATAATTGAGCATCCACGCATTAGGCGAATATTTTTCCATGTAATCTAATATTTCAAGCACGCCGCCAATTGAACGCATGCCGTATGCGATACCGCCCGGCCCGCACGTCTCCTGGCCGACAACTCCGTACTTCAGCGGAATTTGCTCATCGAGCGCACGCATTGCGTATTTCCCTACCCTAATGTGCGCCATGACAAAATCGACATCTGTAAAAGCTTCTTCCGGGTCAGTCGTCGCTGTAAATTCAATATCCGGCGCTTTTTCTCTGATAAAAACGTCACAGGCGCCTGCAATGCGATCCTGTCTCTCCTTATCATTATCATACAGCTTCAGCTTTCTGATCGGAAACTCCTCCAAATGGTCCAAGAGCATCAGAACGATCCCTGGAGTGAAAGTGCTCCCTCCGCCCGCTATTACGATTGAGAATGATTTTTTCTTCATATGACGACCTCCTTGATAACGTTTACAATTCCATTTATACCATGGAAGGGCCCGTCCCGTAACACGTTTGGCGCACTTAGGTCATTTGATCAACTTTAGTGTTTTTTCCCATAGAGCGGGAAATTTCTCACTTACCTTACGTCTGGGAGATTTGATTTTTTTACCTTTTTTGTAATCTTAAAGTCTCACCAACTGTGAAATTTAAGTGAATATACGCCCTTCCAGTTCTTATGAAAAGGTTCTTTTGTACGATTCGGATACATGCCGAATTATTTATAATCATTTATATAAAACATCCATTTGTGCGTGAATTTAGAAAAGGCAGGGGACAAAAGTTGGACTCATATAAAGTCATTGAGCTGGCAAACAAGTACAGTGCGGCCGCGGAACAGGTCAGAAGCTCTAAAATGCTGCTTGAATCCCGGTTATCTGCATTGGGGGATGCTTGGCAGGGAAAAGCAAGAGACTCATTCGACCAGGATTTCGAGGAAACGAAAGCCTCCTACGACCAATTCGAACAGGAGCTGCTTGAAACATGCCAGGAGCTGAAGGCAGCCGCCGTCAAAATAGAAGAACGAAAAGCTGAAATTGCCAGAATGGAAGAACTGGAACGTAAAGCAAGAGAGGAAAGACATAAACTCGGGGGGTGAACAGTGTGTCAGGAAACATTGCAGTTGATCCAGATAAGCTCGAACAGCTGGCAAATGATGTTGTCACTGAATTAACCGATATGGAAAACAAATATAAGGAACTGCATTTAGAGCTGGGGCAGATGATTTTGCAATGCGATCCCCGCTACAGCAGCTGTTTTTCCGGAGTCGGCGATGCGTGGAGCTCAGGGAAAGCGCTCGTCACCAAACTGAGTGACAATGAGATTTTCATCAGAAAAACGAGCGACAAGTTTGTTCAACAAGATGATATTTTGCGAAAGCTTTATAACGCTTACGACAAATACGGCACGATGACAAGCTTAACCGCCCTTATGCTGACTCAGGGAAAATACTACGGATTAGGGCTTACAAAGTTTGTGAAACAGCCAAGCGGCTTACATACCGCCCGGCACTCAAAGCTTCTGTTGGACATTTCCAGGGCCGTTGACAGCTCACATTATCAAAAAGCGGCCAGAGTGCTTTTGAATCCTAAATATTTGTTTAAAAAGACAAACCGGCCATTTTCAGATTTGGTACATAAAAAGTTTACAAAGTATTTCCCCCAGGATACGGTGGATTTTTCAAACAGCGTCAGAAGCTACACAAGAGGATTTCTTAATGAAGCCGGCGTACGCTCAACTTTGAAGGATGTCGGAAAAACGGGCTTGAAATTCGCAAAAGGAAATGCCATTACCGCCACACTGATCACCGGTGCGACTGAAACGTTCGGAGCGGGCTTGAAAATTGCTGAAAATTACGCAAAATACCAAGACAAACCGGAAGTTCTCAAGCGTGAAAACGCCAAGGCCGTCGGGAATGCTGTGAATAATACTATTTTCATCGCAGGAGGGGCAACGGCAGGCGCTGTCGTCGGCGGTGCCCTTGGAAGTGTGTTAGGCCCTGTTGGTACAGTAGTCGGAGGCACAATCGGATCAGCCGTAGGAGGTTTTGTGGGAGAAAAAATCGCAAAATTCACATCAGGCTTTGCTGAAAAAGCAGCTGTAAAGCTGAAAGAACCGATTCACGCTGTCGTTGATACTGCCAAGAAAGGATTGGAATCAGCCGGCAAAGTCGTCAAATCAGTAAATGATGGGATAGATGCGGCGAATCAAACGATACATAAAGGGATAGACAACGCGAAAAAAGGAATGGAAACAGCAAAGAAAACAGCGGACTCGCTTATACAAGGCGCAACCCATTTCCTTAAAGGGAAATTTTCATTTGGATAGGAGAATAATGAATGAAGCAGTTTACAATCAGCATAGAGGAACTCTTATTTTGTTTTTATAGCGAAGGGTTTTTTGAACAGGGAATGGCCTTGAAGCAGGCCTATTTTCCAGAGATAGAAGATGAACAGCTCGGCGCTTTGTTTGAAGCGGCGTGCCGCTCACTTTTAGCCAAGGATGCCGCGGAATTTCGGAATCATCAATATCGGTTAAAGGACGAGTACTGTCCGTTTATCCATGTATTAAACGACGCTGACTATACAGTGAAGCTTTCTAAATTTAACGGGCAAGGCGCCGAACAGAATGTGTCCTGCCACGTATCAAAATTCGGCACCTACTCTCACGAACTCCTTTTTGACGAGCAAGTCCACCGCATTACAAAACTAGAATCGAATGAAGGCCTGCTTACTAAGACAGATGAATTTTTACATATAGTAGAGGAAGAGAATAGCAGAGGTTTGCTTCTGAGATTGACATCAAATGAATTTGAGAAGCTCTTAGAGGGCGCTTCAGACAACCCCTCTTACCTAAAAGAATTCCTTGAAAAACATGACCATCAAGAGGACGTTACCCGATTTGTAAATGATCTGGCTTTGCGAAAAGGGAAAATGGATACACTGATGCGTCTTGTTTATGACAAAGACAATTCGCCGGAAGTGGCCGACATGGCTTTCGTCTTGCCTGGCAGCCGTCATACTTGGCTGGTAACAGGCATTACTCAAAATGAATTTTCTATCGTACCAGCAAATAAGGATGTTATAAAAGGTATACTTTTTTGCTAAAGAGCGATAAAGGAGAATAGCAATTGAAAAACAATGAAGTAATTAAGGTCAAAAGCAGAATGTTTTTTAGAATATGGCTGTTCCTCGCCACAGGGGGCGCTTTTATTGCAGGGGTGTGGCTGGTGTCTGAAGCTCTTACATTTGAATCTAAGTATTCCCTGCTTTATTTGGGCGGCGGATTAATGGCAATTGTTTATGGCTTGATCACATTTTTTATGGCTTTCCCGGCATTTACAAGCCGGGGAAATGTCATTTTCAGTGTAAAGACCGGGCCTGATGGCGAGATCTTCTCGAGAAAGCGCAGTGCGCGTTTTTCTGAGATCAAACGGATTTATATGGGACGGCATCATTACAGTCTGAAAGGGATCTTTTTTGAGGATATCATCATTGAGAAAACTGACGGAAAGGTCGTTCGCATCCCTACCTGGAATATTATCGCCAATCCGCTGTTTTTTGAAGCGGTGGAACGCTATATCCTCCCCCATCTGAGTGATGAGGCGAAAAACAATTGGATCGGCCAATTTACGGAGATTCAGCGAAAGGCGTATTTGAAGGAATTTGAGAATCATCCGAAGCTTTAACAGCACTCCTCCTTTATAATGAAAGATAAAAGCAAGTTGAGGAGTGCGCGTGATGCTGATTACCATTCTATTATTTCTCGCGGCGGGGCTTGCCGAAATTGGCGGCGGGTATTTAGTTTGGCTGTGGCTGAGAGAAGCAAAGCCAGTCGGCTATGGGATCGCCGGAGCGCTGATCCTGATTGTATATGGCATTCTTCCGACGTTTCAGTCCTTCCCTTCCTTCGGCCGTGTATACGCCGCATATGGCGGGGTATTCATCGCGCTTGCGGTTCTATGGGGATGGCTTGTCGACCGGAAAATACCTGATTTCTATGACTGGATCGGCGCATTCATTTGTCTCATCGGCGTCTGTGTGATTTTATTTGCGCCGCGCGGATAACAAAATGGCCTGCTTATGAAGCGGGCCATTTTAGTTTAGTCCTCTTTTAAGTTGGTCAGCTGTACTTCATGCTCCTGCTCAGGTTCATCAAGCGGATAAATTCTCGCTGTTCCGTTTTCTTCATTCACGTGCTGAATGTAAATAGGAACTCCGTTATATGTTACTTTCTTCATGTCGGGAGATTCTACAATTTCTTTCGCCCTTTGACTATTCATTCTAACACCCTCCTTCATACATAACGTTTCCATTTCTTGAAAGAAGTATGCTTTATGATTTAGCGAATAAATTGAATTTTTTCAGACGTTTGTAGAAAGTGCTCCGGGGTATCCCGCTGATTTTGGCAGCTTGAGAGACGTTTCCTTGTGCGGATTCAAGCGCTTTGATGATGATGTCTTTTTGGATTTGCTCACGAAGGGTCAGCGCGCCGGCAGCAGCCGGCTTTTTTTCTGCCGGGCTGATCAGCAGTCCTGCGGCTTCCAGTAAAGCCGTAAGCGGCTCATCCCTCAGCCGGCCGTCCGGAAACCTGATGGAAAGACGTTCAAACACATTGAACAGCTCGCGAATATTCCCCGGCCACCTCCATTGCTTCAGCACATCCAAAAAAGCAGGGGGAAGTTCGCCAGGCCAATGATTCTTCTGTTTGTAGTACTGAAAGAGGTCTGGAATATCCTCGGGGCGGTCGCGTAAAGGAGGAAGCTCGATCGGATAGACATGAAGGCGGTAAAACAAGTCCTCTCTGATTTTCCCGCTTTCGGCAAGCTCTCGTAAATCACAATGTGTGGCGGCAATGACTCTGATATCAACCGGAATTTCTTTCGTCCCGCCAACCGGTGTAATCTTGCGTTCCTGAAGCACCCGTAAAAGCGCAACCTGCATCGAGTGGGAGATTTCTCCGATCTCATCTAAAAATAAGGTGCCTTGATTCGCTTTTTGAAAGGCGCCTTTGTAGCCGTTTCGTTTCGCTCCCGTAAAAGCGCCCTCCGCATAGCCGAACAGCTCGCTTTCAATCAAATCAGACGGGATCGCTCCGCAATTGACAGCAACAAACGGGCCGTGCCGCCTCTCGCTGTTTTCATGAAGCGCGCGGGCTGCGACTTCCTTCCCCGTGCCAGTTTCCCCCGACAGACAGACCGTTGCATCCGCCGCAGCCGCTCGTTCAAGGTTCTTCAGCATTGTTTGCGATCGGCCGCTTTGCCCGATGACTCCATTGAATCGAAACGCCTTCTTTTTCTTTTGTTCCGACAGATAAAAACAAGTGCCGCCATCCCCTATGGTGACGGCTTTTTCGATTGAGAAGCCCCGTTCCTTCACCTCATACAGGTGCCGGCCCTGCCAATCCGGCATTGAGGTTCGAATCGGTATGCTCGCGCTGATGATATGCTGTTTGGTATTGCAGAGCACCATCGGCACACGGGATGCAGCCCTATCGCCAAAACAGCTGATCAGCTCTAGCTCTTTCTCACGGCTTTTAGCTGCCAGTTCCCGTTCCGCGGCATAGGCGATCGCCGTGGCAATACCGAGCATATGAGGATGCGCCCCTGCCGCCGGACACGATATGTCAATCACACCTGCAAGACTGCCATCCTCATGGTGAATCGGAGCGGCTGAACAGTTCCAGTGATGGGAAGCGATGGAGTAATGTTCTGATCCTTGTATTGCAACCGGCTCACTGATGTGGAGCGCCGTGCCAATCGCATTTGTTCCGACAGCCGTTTCCGTCCAGCACGCGCCTTCGACAAAGTTGATGCGTTTGGCTTCATAGAGCGCACGGGGATGGCCGTCCAATGCGAGAACAACACCGTCAGAATCAATTAACAGTGCCATCATTTCCATTTCTTTTATGGCAGGCAGCAGCTTTTCGAGGTAAAGCTGTGCGGTCGTCAGGAAGAATGAATGTTTTTTTGACTGCTGATCCAGCTCCGTTTGCTGTAAAACCTTCGGGCCTTTTTCTAAATAAGGATTGACCTCAGCTTTTTTGCAGCGATGCCATGACTCGGCGATCCGCTTTCTTAATCGGGCTTCGTCAAGCACACCGTCTTTCACAAAACGTTTCCAGGTTTGCAAATCGTTTGGGACCGAATTCATTTCCTTGATCGCTCCTCCCTTACACGCCGTTTTCATCTATTGTAGGGGAAAAATAAAGCGCTTTCAACAATAAAAAAAGCAGGCGCCTTGTACTCCCTGCGCCTGCTTTTTTTATTGTTACGCATGTACTGCAAGCCCGATCGTGCTTAACAGCGCCTCGTGCAATGTTTCTGACAGTGTCGGATGGGCGGCGATAAAATGCTCCGCCATATCAGCGGTCATCTCACCATTCATGATCGCAGCCGCTTGACCGATGAGCTCGGTCACATCAGGACCAATCATTGAGACACCGACGATTTCGCCGAATTCCGGTTCTGCCACGATTTTGACCTTTCCTTCCGCTTGCTGTTTAATGAGCGCCTTGCCGTTTGCGGAAAAAGGAAATTCGCCAATCTTCACATCCCCGTATATGCCTCTTGCTTGTTGTTCTGTCAATCCGATGCACGCGATTTCCGGTGATGTATAGATGCAACGGGGCACATGTTTCTCATTGATTTTGACATCCCTTCCGGAAGCATGAGAAGCAGCGATAATGCCCTCATGGAAAGCCGCATGGGCCAGCTGAATGCCTCCGATTGCGTCTCCGCACGCATAAATATGAGGCACGTTCGTCTGCATGTGACCGTTTACCTGAATACCTTTTGGAGAAAAATCAACTCCAGCCTGCTCCAGCTGTAATCCGTCAAGACGAGGTTTTCTGCCGATCGCCACGAGTACATAATCAGCCTTCGTTTTAAACTCCCGCTGCCCGCTTTTCCATATTGCTGTTTTGGCCGTTTGATCCACCCGCTCTAATCGGGATGAGGTATGCACTTCAACACCGTCTTCCTCAAGTTTCTCCTGAAACAGACGGGCAATATCTTCATCTTCAGCCGGGATCAGCTGGCCGGCTGTTTCAATGATGGTCACCTTCGATCCCAGTCTGGCAAACAGCCCGGCATACTCACAGCCGATAACACCGCCGCCGACAATGACAAGTGAAGACGGAATCTCAGAAAGAGAAAGCGCGTCCTTGCTGTCGATGATCCATTCGCCGTCATACGGCGCGAATGGCAGCTCGATCGGTTCTGATCCGGATGCAATCAATACTTGGTCCGCCTCTCTGATTTCTTTTCCGTTCACTCCTTCGATCAAGAGCTTTCTGTCTGAAAGAAAGGAGGCCTTCCCCTTCACAACCTGTATTTGATTTTTCTTCATTAAGTATTGAACACCTTGGACAAGCTGTCTAACAACCTGTTGTTTTCGGTTCTGCATTTTGCTCCAATCAACCGATATCTCACCTGCTGGAAGTTCAACTCCAAAGTGGTCGGCATGCTTGATTTTGTCAAGAACGTTTGCGCTTTCTAACAAAGACTTCGTCGGGATGCAGCCTTCATTCAGGCAGGTTCCCCCAAGCTGGCCTTTGTCAATGAGCAGCACGTTTCTGCCCTGCTGTGCCGCAGAGACCGCAGCCGCATAGCCTGCAGGTCCGCCGCCGATAATGGCTAGTGTCATGTCGTCTTCACCTGCTTTTCCTATAAAATTAATGCTGCGGGTTCTTCCAAATATGTTTTAATCGCCTTCAGGAATGCAGCGGCAGGGGCGCCGTCACACGCTCTGTGGTCAAATGTCAGGCTGAGCGGAAGAATCGTGCTTCTGACAATCTCCTCCCCTTGATACACCGGCGTGTCATAGCTTGCTCCGATGCCGAGAATGCCTGTTTCCGGCGGATTTAATATCGGCGTAAAATGCTCCACTCCAAAAGCGCCAAGGTTTGTAATGGAGAAGGTTGAGCCTTGCAGTTCTTCGCTTCCCGCCCGCCCCTCGCGTGCTTTTTTTGCATTTTCGGAGATGGATTGAGCCAGATCAATCAGCGATTTCTTATCAGCGTTGCGGATCACAGGCACAACTAATCCATTTTCCAAGGCCACAGCCATTCCGAGGTGCACATGAGGATGTGTGATGATGCGCTCATTTTGATAAAAACTGTTCAGCGCAGGATGAGCTTGCAGAGCGAGAACGGCGGCTCTTGAGACCAAATGAGTGATCGTCAGCTTTGTGCCGTACCGCTCTTCGGCTGTTGGAGAAAGCTGTTTTTGAAGGGCTGCCAGCTTGGTGATATCAGCCTTCATCGTAATCGTCAGCTGCGCGCTGTTTGCCAGGCTTTCCTGCATTCTGGCCGCGATAACTTTTCTCATGCCTGTCACCGGCGTTTCTTGCGCCTTCTGCTCAGAAACCGGCTCTGTCCGATCATTTTTCTGTTCAGCAAGCGCTTTTGTCACGTCGTCCTTTACGATTCGTCCGCCTGGTCCAGTACCTTTCAGCTGTTTCAGGTCTAATCCTGCCTTTTCTGCTATTTTCCTGGCAACTGGAGATATTTTGATTCGTTCTTTTTTGGAGGCTGCGGGTTTGCTTTCTTGTTTGACGGGCTGGACGGCTTGCGGCACACTGTCTTCAGCAGCAGGCGCGCTCGCCTCTTCCTGCACCGATTCATTGGCGTCCCCGATGTAGCAGATCGCTGTGCCGGGCGGGACCTCCTCCCCCTCTTTTACTTTGATATCGATCAGCGTTCCTTTTTCAGGCGCCTCGATGTCCATTTCAATTTTCTCCGATTGAATGCTGGCAATGCTTTCTCCCTTTTCAACCGGGTCGCCTACTTTTTTATTCCATATCGATACTTCCCCTTGTTTCATGGCCATTCCCAATTTTGGCATCACTACTTTTACCGCCATTTGTGTCCCCCCTTTAATTCATTGCCGGCTCGCCAAGCAATTCAAGCGTGACGCTGACAATTTGATCTGGTGTTGGCAAATATTGATCTTCAAGCACTGGTGAAAACGGCACTGGTGTATGCGGCGCTGTAATCCGTTTAATCGGCGCATCAAGCAAATCAAAGCCCTTGTCGGCGACAATCGCAGCAATATCCGTGGCAATGCTGCATCGCGGATTGGCTTCATCAATGATGATCAGCCTGTTTGTTTTTTCTAAAGATGTGAAAATCGCTTCCTCATCCAGAGGAGACAGACTGCGGGGATCCAGCACCTCGGCTTCGATGCCTTTCTCTGAAAGCTTCGCCGCCGCTTCAAGCGCGGTATTGACCTGCTTGCCGACTGCAAATAGCGTGACATCGCCGCCTTCGCGTTTGATGTCCGCCTTTCCAAGCGGAATTGTATAATAATCTTCCGGCACCTCGCCCTTCATGTTATAGGACGTTTTGTCTTCAAAGAAGAACACCGGATCATTGTCTTCGATTGCTGCAAGCAGCAGGCCTTTGGCATCATACGGATTAGAAGGAACAACCGTCTTTAGCCCCGGGATGCTGGTGAAAAGGCCATACAGCGCCTGTGAATGCTGGGCAGCTGCCCGGAACCCCGCTCCGTATGTGGTGCGGACGGTAATCGGCACTTGCGCTTTTCCTCCGAACATATAGCGGAATTTCGCCCCTTGATTAATCACCTGGTCAAAGCACGTGCCGATAAAATCGTTAAACATCAGCTCGGCAATCGGTCTCAGCCCGGTTGATGCCGCAGCCATAGCCGCACCCATATAGCCCGCCTCAGAAATCGGTGTGTCCAGCACTCGGCTGCGCCCGAATTCCTGTACAAGCCCCTTTGTGACTCCTAACACGCCGCCCCATGCTTCATCATCCTGCAAATGATCGATTGCCGCTCCCCCGGCGACATCCTCACCGATCAAAAGCACATTTTCGTCTTTTCTCATCGCAAGCTTCATCGCTTCATTGATTGCGTCTGACATGCTTATGACTCTCGCCATCTCACATTCCCCCTTTTTCATATGACACGTAGACGTCAGTCAGCAACTCTGACTCTTTCGGATATGGGCTGTCTTCACTGAACGAGACGGCTTTTTCAATCGATTTGCTAACACGCTGTTCAATGTCTGACAGTTTATTAACATCTATTTCTTTTAAAAGATAGTTTTTAAAGCCTTGAATGGCATCCTTTTCTTCAAGGTGCTCAACTCTTTCATCCTTCGTTTTATACGTTTGGGCATCCCCTTCGAAATGGCCATAATTTCTGTAGGTCATACATTCGATCAAAGACGGTCCTCCGCCGTTTCTTGCTCTTTCAATCGCTTCCTCCGCTGCTTGGTAAACTGCTAAAATATCTTTTCCGTCCACCGTCACTCCCGGCATGTTATAGGCAGCCGCCCGATCGGCGATTGAATCACAGGCCGACGCGTACTCAAATGGGGTTGCTTCGCCGTAGCCGTTGTTTTCAGCAACAAATACGACAGGAAGGTTCCATACTGCCGCTAAGTTCAGCCCTTCATGGAAGGTGCCTTGGTTATTTGCTCCATCCCCAAAAAAGCAAACGCTTACATTTTTAGTCTGTTTATATTTAGCGGTGAGCGCTGATCCGCATGCAAGCGTAAATCCACCCCCCACAATTCCATTAGCCCCTAACATGCCTTTATCGAGATCGGCAATGTGCATAGATCCGCCCTTGCCTTTACACAATCCGGTCGCTTTCCCGAAAATTTCCGCCATCATGCCGTCCAGATCACAGCCTTTGGCGATACAATGGCCATGCCCCCTGTGCGTACTTGTAATGCTATCGCCATCATGTAAATGAGCGCACACCCCTACAGCCACCGCTTCCTCACCGGCATATAAATGGACAAATCCGGGAAGCACTCCTTGTGCGAACAGCTCATGCACTTTGTCTTCAAAGCCCCTGATCTCCAGCATCTTTTGGTACATCCACAGCGCTTTCTCCTCAGTTAATGACAAGCCTTCTCGTTTTAACAATTCCATTTTGTGCGCCTCCTTCTAATTAGGGTTCACGTTTATAAATGCAAGAAGCGTGCCAGTCTTTGGAGCCCGTAAAATCAGTCGTTTCATTTTTACACTGGAGACAGTTAGAGACAGGTGTCTCATTTTGTCTCAATCTGATCCATTTGTCTCGTTTTATGACATGCAAAAAAGACCGGGCATCACCCGGCCTTTGACAATGATCGACGTATTTATTTCCTTGGAAATGATTTTAACTTCCTAGTTCCTCTGCATCGTTTGATTGAATAGCTGCTTTTGAAAGAAAATCAATTGAATATTTGACATATCCGATACCGCCGTCCCCGTCCTTCTGCATACAGTCTATGATGCCGTTTGAGTATGTATATCCCTTTTCATTAAGCGTTTTTCTGACTGTTTCCGCCATCTTTGCGGCATCTGTTTTTGATAACCCGCTGGCGTCTAACTGAATCGTCATGCTCATAGGTGCTTGTTCAGCGAGCTGTTTGTTCCATTTTGTATCTAACGTGAACTGGCCGTTTTCGATACTCAAAGCAGCATCAGCTTTTATGACTTGCGGAACCGCTTTTTTCAGGTCTGCTTCGATTGCCTTCGATGCTTCTTCACTTACATCTTTTGCTACTGATTCAGTATACGCTTCTTCAATTCCATCGCACGTTACTTTAGGATGGAGAAATCCCTTCGTACACATTGGGGAGCGATGAGTTTGGGTGTTTGCTTGGAATACATATTCAGAGGTTTTAGCGTTATATACCCCATTCGTGATCTTAATTTCTTTTTTAGGATAGGTTTGTTTCACATAAGAGACAAGCTTCTGCTCTGCAGCATTTTTCGCAAATGGATCACCGAACCATACATGATAGATATATAGTCCACATCCGAATACCGCAATGGCAATCAAGCCACCCACAAGTTTTTTCATGTTCACACTCTTTCCTTGATATGTTGTGCTACAATTCTTGTTTTTCTTCAACAGCCCGGTTCAGTGCTTGAAGCATGTAGCCAATGCCTTTGTACGGTGACAGCGGCCAGTTGATATGCTGATGCTCGCCGATGACGGCGTTTAGGACTCTTCGATATTTTTTTCCGCCAAGCATGACAAGCTCTTCGATGTTGGAAAAGCCTTTTTCGCAAAATTGGCGGCGCAGCTCCTCTGTTGTCATAATCTCCGGATGAGCGGTGCCAAAAGTCACATCGTAATTTCCCGATACGATATCATCAGGGCGAAGAAAGCCGTGCTTCGCCGACAAAATCACCCACTCATCGAAAAATGTTTTCGCATACCGCTCGCACGCCTGATGAAACGGGCTGAGATAGGCGTCCTCCGCCCTTACCGGCCCTGTATCTGGATGGATGTCCCATATTTTTTTCTTTCCGCAGGGGATGATGCATAGTCGTTTCATTTTTCTCCACCTATTTCTGTTTCATATAATAGCCAAAATAACAAGTGCCCTGTTTAATTTCTCCTTGGCATTTCGCAGGTCAAAAACCACCAAGAATGGAATCTGTTTTCCAGATCGCGGTTAGTTTCTCACAATAGAGAAATTAGTTAAAGTTCATATTTATCTTTTCCCAAACCAGTTTTTAAATCTTCTTTGATCATTGAATACATATATAAATCTTCAAATTTACCACAAGTAAATTCATAATGTCTCAGCAAGCCCTCTCTGCTAAAACCTTGTTTTTCTACTAGTTTTATCGATGGGATATTAGAAGGTTCAATAAGAGCTTCAATTCTTTCCAGCTGCAAGTGGTTATATCCATATTTGACGACAGCCTCTAATGCTTCACTGACTATTCCTTTTCTCCAGTGATCTTTGCTTAATTCATACCCAACTTCAGCTCGATAATGTTTTGCAAGTCTATTAAGAAATCCACAACTTCCTATTACTATGCCAGAATCTTTAAGTGTAATTCCCCATCTGATTCCTGTACCTTTTTCATATATGGATTTATACCACCTAATCTCTTTACAAACATCACTAGTTGTTTCAAAGGGTTCTAACCCCATTGGCTTAACAACATCTTGATCTGAAAGATATGTTAGCATATCTTTGGCATCTTCAAAGTCTACTTCTCTTAAACATAATCTTTTTGTTTCAATTATAGGAAATTCTTTCATCAAATTCCCCCTTCATTGTATCCGCACCATCTCCTATTATTACCATGTATTTTATCTTATCCTTTTAGATAAAAAAAGATAGCAAGGAAAATTGTCCCTGCTATCTTGACTCTTACATTTATAATCCCTCTATTTCAACAGCTTCATTGCCGCCCGCTCCAGCAGCTGGACACCTCGTGGCTGAATGTCTTCCTGGATCTCGAATTTTTCATAATGATGCGGGGCGGCGTTGTCGGTGCCGATAATCATATACGTTCCTTTTCCTCCCTGCTCGTTTACACTTTCGATCATGTAGCTTGGCTTGCGTCTTCCCTTCCCCGTGTCAACCTCTGTAGCCGCTTCAAGTACAGTTTTGACCACTTCCTCATCACATTTAATCGGATATAGCTTGCCATGATTTCAATGTTATATTCGAGTTCATGCATGGCTGCACTGTGGGCAATAATCCTTCGCACTCGTTCCTCAAGATCACGATTGACCTCTTCTGAATCAAGGCGTGTTTCAATAATCATTTTGGCTTGCTGAGGAATAATATTTGTCACCGTTCCGCCTTCAAGCAGTTTTCTTCTTTTTGAAAAGGCAGCTCTGGGTATTGAAAAAGATATCTACACCTCACACCATTCAATTATTTGCTTGTATGTAAAATAATATTCATCCAATATTAATTGAGGGAAAAGAAAGAATGTATAAAAAAATCAGGCAAACATACACCAATAGAATTTGGTAGCAGAGCAGCCTAATTGAGTATATCAACTTGACCCTATATTATTAGTTTGTTCGTCTAACTTACATAGTACATCATTGCCACGATCCATTTGTTCTCTAATTACTCTTACATAATAATCATTTCTCTTGATTAATTCTTCGTGTGTTCCAATATCCTCTAACTGCCCATCTTTAATCACAGCAATTTTATCGGCACCTTTTACAGTGGAAAGTCTATGAGCTATGATAATAAACCCCATATCCCCTCTCATCTGAGAAACTGCCTTAATTAATTCCTGTTCAGTATCACTGTCAACATTAGAAGTATACTCATCTAACAAGACGAATGAACTTTTTCTTAAAAAAGCTCTAGCAATTGCTATTCTTTGTTTTTGCCCTCCAGATAGATAACTACCATAGTCACCAATATCCGAATCATATCCATCGTCTAATTTCATTATAAATTCGTGAGCACTCGCTTGTTTTGCTGCAAATATGACTTCTTCGTCTGTTGCATTTGGATTTGCATATTTGATATTATCCTTTATTGTTCCGTCAAACAACGATGTATCTTGCGAAACAAGGCTAAACCCTTTTCGCCAAATTTGGGGAGGAATATTTTTATAAGAAACGTTATCAATTAGCATGTTGCCTGAATCCGGTTCGTAGAATCTTTCAAGCAAATTGATAATCGTTGATTTTCCCGCGCCACTCTCGCCAATCAACGCCAGTACTTCCCCACGACAAACATTTAAAGATAGATTAGAGACAACATTCTCCTTCTTATTGTAAGAAAAATCAACATTTTCAAGTCTAATTTCATTAAAAGGAAATCTCATTTTGCTGCCATTCTCTATTTTGCTCTCTTCTTCTTTTTCCATCAATATTCCAAACACTTGTTTTAAGGAACCTTTCGCTTCATGATAGGAGCCAATGTTCATTCCAATCCCCGCCACATGAACAATAACCTGGAATAAGTATAATACAAAAGCAACCAACGTACCCATTGTAAGGTCTCCAGAACCTAAACGCCAGAAACCAAATCCAACAACTATAACGACAATCACAAAACCAATCACACTCAATAAAGGATAGATTACGGAATCTATAATCGCTTCTCTAATACTCAATTGATACATATTAGAAAAAAAGTTCTTTCCTTTAGCTTGTTCATCTGCTTCCCTACCATAAGCTTTCACAATTTTGAAATTCCTAAGTATTTGTGAAGAAAAGACGGTAACTTCTGATAATTTTTCTTGTCGACTATAATTAATATGCTCTATTCTTTTAAAAAGCGGTAAAACTAGAACAAAAGTAAGCGGAACAAGCACGATGACTAATATAGTTAACCAAAAATCAGTTAACATTAAAACTATAATGGCCCCAATCACAGAGATAATAGCCATCACAAAATCTATTAGATCTTTTGTTAAGATAGATGAAATTAATGTGGCATCTTCAGTTAGACGACTAACTAAAGACTCCGACTTATTTTTTTGGAAATATGAAACAGGTAGTTTTAATATTTTGCTCCATAAAATTTCCCTTAATAAATATACTACTTTTTCTTCTGTAAACTTTATTATAGAGGAAGCAACTGTAGAAGATACACTATCTGCTATTAACAATCCTACAACAAGGGCAACTAACGTCCAATCTATAACTTGGTTTGAAAATTGATCAACAAACTCCTTTACAATCATCGGAGAAACCAAACCAATAGCAGCACTTAGCAACGATAAAATGAACGCTATCACCAAAGCGATTCTGCTTTTCACTGGTAAAGTATATTTTATAACTTCTACTATTGTTTTTTTAGACATATGATGTATTCCCCCATGCAGGTTAGTCATAGATATAGTATAGATTTTTTATTTAATTATATCAAATACAGAAATAATATTTTATGTAATTACTTTTTCTTCTTTTTCTTTTTCTTCTTGTCAGGAACTTTTTTTGTTACTTTTCTCTCAACCTTAAGGAAACCTAAACTAACTTTAATAACCGTTTCTACTACCTTTGCCATAAAACTATCCTTCCCCTTTTATACTTCTACACTATAATCTATGACCAACACCTAGTAAATGTTAGCATAATATATTAAAAATGTAAATATCATTCCCTTTTCTGATACTTTCTCTCTAAAAAAGATTATATTCCTTATTAAGAGATTATTTTACTTTAAATCAAAGTAACTAAATATATATGTCTTTGATGTTTCTTTTATGGAACTCAAACATTTTGTCAATAAGTGAAAAAATGGTGTAATTCACACTTACAGATCTAAAGACCAGTAATAAAGAAGTCTTTTATATAAAAAAGTTCCACAACTAAATGCTCACTATTCCAACTCACTTACACGTTAGAATAGTATTTTTCTATATCTTCATTTTTACACTATTATAGTTCAAATTGACCGTCATCGGCTTAATTTATTCCACCTTTCCCTCGATTTAAAATATAGATCTCGAAAATAAGAAATAGAATACCAAAAAACCAGACAGAGCAAGGACTGCGCACGAAAAAAACCCGGAAATCGGAATTGTTTATTTTACCGAAATCCAGGTCTATTTTTACTGGAGTGTATTTATTTTAGTCAAGAACTGGGTTCAAACCCCTTTATTTTATTAGCCTTTTTTGAATCAAGCACTGCTGTTACTCTATCCCCTCAAGATACTTTCTCTCAAAGTCATCGAGCAATGCACGCACTTCATGTGTTGACTTTGTGTTCATGCATTGATTTCTTAATTCACTTGCCCCTCGGAATCCGCGGAGGTAAATCTTGAAAAAGCGAGGAAGAGGCTTGTACGGGCGGGCTTCTAATGCTGAATATTTATCATGGAGATCCAGATGCAGCCTTAAGAGATCAAGCAATTCCTTGCTGCTATGCTCTTTCGGCTCCTTTTCAAAGGCAAATGGATTTGTAAAAATACCACGCCCAATCATAATCCCATCAACACCGTATTGTTCAGCAAGTTTCAAGCCAGTTTGACGGTCAGGGATATCCCCGTTGATTGTCAAAAGGGTATCTGGTGCCACCTCGTCACGAAGTTTCTTAATCTCCGGGATGAGTTCCCAATGCGCATCCACTTTACTCATTTCCGCTCTTGTACGCAGATGAATGGAAAGATTCGCAATGTCTTGTTTCAATACGTGTGTCAGCCAGTCGCGCCATTCGTCTACATCTGTGTAACCAAGCCTTGTCTTCACACTTACAGGCAATCCCCCTGCTTTTGCAGCTTGTATTAATTCTGCCGCAACTTCAGGACGACAAATAAGGCCGCTTCCCTTCCCATTGCCCGCTACATTAGGCACAGGACAGCCCATATTGATATCTAGACCCTTAAATCCTAATTCCGCCATACCAATACTCATTTGGCGGAAGTTTTCAGGCTTATCTCCCCATATATGGGCCACAATTGGCTGTTCATCCTCTGTAAAAGTCAAACGGCCGCGCACGCTATCCTTCCCATCCGGGTGGCAATAGCTCTCTGAGTTTGTGAACTCTGTAAAAAACACATCCGGTCTGCCTGCTTCACTTACTACATGCCGGAAAACTACATCTGTCACATCTTCCATTGGTGCCAGTACAAAAAATGGTCGTGGTAAATCACGCCAGAAATTATCTATCATAACAAATTCAAATCCTTTCATAATGGGATACGGCCAAACTTTTATCCCAAAATTAAAAAGCTGATCATGCTTCTTTTACACTTATAGCATGCTTAAGCACTTCTTATCAAACTATAGTAAATTTTGAACATTTAAACCCTTTACTACATAAAAAGCGACAAAGTAAACTGACTAAGAAAAGGCAGTTTGAGCCATAGGGTTAGGTTCATTATCCAGTATTCTACTGTATGTTCTTGAAAACTTCTTACAATAGCTAGGAAGCTCATCACATACTTAGTTCGTCCCTACCTAAATAAATAGGCTGCGCGTGAAAAGACCCAGAAATCGGAATTGTTTATTTTACCGAAATCCAGGTCTGATTACGAATTGTTTATTTTAGTTAGACGATTTCAATACAAGCTTCGCCACTGCTTCAACATGCGCCGTCTGCGGAAACATATCGACAGGCTGAATATAGTCCACGCGATAGTCCTTCGACAGCGCCTGCAAATCCTTCGCAAGCGTGGATGGATTGCAGGAAACGTAGACAAAGCGTTTCGGTTTGACTTTTTTGATCGTATCCAGAAACGTGCTGTCACAGCCGGTTCTTGGCGGGTCTACGATGACGACGTCCGGGCGGAAGCCTTCTTTCGTCCATTTCGGGAGCCAGTGCTCGGCTGTTCCTGTTACGTATGTGGCATTTGTCATGCCGTGTTTTTTGGCGTTTTTCTTGGCATCATCAATTGATTCCTTGATGACGTCCATGCCGCGGACTTCCTTCGCTCCGTCCGCCACCCACATGCCGATGGTGCCGACGCCGCAATACGCGTCAACGACTTTTTCTTTTCCGGTCAGCTGCGCCGCTTTTTTTACTTCATCATACAGCTTGACGGTTTGTTCCGGGTTGAGCTGGAAGAAGGCGCGGGCGCTCAGTTCAAATGAAACGTCGCCAAGCACTTCTTGAATCACTGTTTTTCCGGCGAGCGGTTTTGTTTTCTCACCGAAAATCACTGAGGTTTTCGCTCCGTTTACATTCTGGATAATGGATTTGACCTCTGGCAGGCGCTTTTGGATCGCTTTGACGATTTCTTCCTTGTGCGGAAGCGTTTCTTTTGCTGTTACAAGCACGATCTGCACTTCACCTGTTTCAAATCCGACTCTTGTCACAATGGTGCGAACGTCGCCTTTTCGTTTCCGTTCATTATAAACAGACACATTGAAGTCCTCTAAAATGCGGCGGACGATGCCTGTTGTTTTGTTGGTTGCCGGATGCTGAACGACACAGTCTTTAATCGGCACAATGTCATGAGAATCAAGGCCGTATAAGCCGGCGATGATGCTGCCGCTTTGCGAGCGCCCGATCTGGAATTGGCTTTTGTTGCGGTAATTCCACGGGTTGTCCATGCCGATCGTTTCTTTGATTTCCATGTTTTCTATTTTAAACTTCGTATGGCGTTCAAGCGACTGAATGACGATGTCGCGTTTTTCCCGAAGCTGCTGGCTGTATGCAAGGTGCTGAAGCTGACAGCCGCCGCACTGTTCGTATACAGGACAAGGCGGTGTCACGCGGTGCTCTGACGGCTTGCGGATCTTCTTAATGCGGCCCTCCGAAAACTTCGGCTGAACCTTTGTCGCCTGCACGACAACCTCTTCGCCAGGAAGCGCGCCGGGCACAAAGACGACTTTTTTCTTAAAATAGCCGACACCTTCTCCGTTAATGCCGAGACGCTTAATCGTCAGGGGAAAGGTTTGTCCGACTTTCAGTTCGACGGGCGCCTGTTTTTTTTGTTGGTTCACGTTGTTCTCTCCGTTTCTATATGAAGCTTTCTGCAGATAGCAGAAAGTGAAATGTTTTTTTCACATCTAACTAGTATAACACGTTTGCAGGATTTCCTTCATTGTCAGACGAATTATTCTATACTCCTCCACAAATACAAAGACGCATAGCTTAAATAAGGCTCCCACTCTTTGCTCATCGCAAGCATGACATCCTTTGCCGGCTTATCGTCCAGCTGAAAATGGCGTTTGATCGCATTCTGGAGTCCGATATCGGCAAGCGGAAATAAATTAGGGCGTCCAAGGCCGAACATGAGGACGTTTTGTACGGTCCACGGGCCGATGCCTCTGATTTTGATTAGTTTCTTCATAATGTCCTCATCCGTCATATTCGGAAGCTCTGACAAGTCGAGTGTGCCTTCTGCGATCATCCTTGACGTATCAATGGTGTATTCCGCTTTTCTCATGCTGAATTGCAGATCGCGCAGATCCTGATAATCGAGTTCCGCAATCGTTTCCGGCTTTGGATAGCACCACACGCCGTCCTTCTGTTCGCCAAACGCATGGACAAACCGTTCTGTTAGCGTGTAAGCGAAGGAAAGATTGAGCTGCTGGTGGATGATGCATTTCATGATGCAATTGTACACGCTGTAGTCCAGTACAAGTGGCGTGCCTGCATGTGCTTCAAAGATGGCGGACAGACTCGTTTTCGAAAAATGATCGAGAACGTGCTGCAGATCATTTTCCCATTGAAAAATCCGCTTGATTTCCTTCATCATCTCATCCTGATCCGTTTCTCCGCTGACGAGAAACTCAGGCTCATCCGCATGGCCTAACGCCTGTACCTTCACAATGCACACGTCTCCCGCTTGGTTTCTGATCGGCACGCATATTTCCCGCGTTTCTTTATCTGCCGCATTGAGAGGGTCTAAAGACAGTCTGTCCAACACGCGGTCAAAATGGTACGGAGGCGTGACAGATACTTTTTCCTTCCACATGCAATCCACCCTTTTTCCGTTTTTTGTCCAGTATAACACGCCGCTGGAAATAGGCAGAACACCGTATACTTTTCTCCTAAAGGCCGCATGATATAATGGCAGGTGGAGGGTTGTTTATGATCAACATTACGGCAATTACAACAGAGCATCAGCTGCTGAAAAATATACCGATCGAACGAGTGGAACAGCCTGATATTGCGTGGTACTGGGTTGATTTATATGGCCCGGAGGATACGGAAACGGCATTATTGAGAGATTTTTTTCATTTTCATCCGCTTGCCATTGAGGATTGCTTCCAGCATATGCAGCGGCCGAAGCTTGACCATTATGACGGTTATCGCTTTTACGTGATTCATGCGCTGAATAAGGAAACGCTTGAGACGGAGGAAGTTGATATTTTTCAAGGCGAACGATTTGTCGTCACCTTTCATTTACACGAAACACCCGGAATCGCCAAAGTCCGGGAGCGTTTGTATGCTTCACCGGACATATTGAAAAAAGGGCCTGGGCATATCTCTTACATGATTATGGATCAGCTTGTTGATGAATATTTTCCTCTCGTGTACAAAATTGAAGACCGGCTGAACGAAATTGAAGAGAGCCGGCCCCACAAAACGTACGGAACACTGATGAACGAGGTGTTTGATCTCAGGACAGACCTTTTGCATCTAAGACGGACCATTATTCCGATGCGTGATTTGCTCTATCGGATTTTAAGCCTTGACCATGTGAAAGAGCAGCGGGAAACGAAAGCCTACTTCAGCGACATATACGATCATTTGTTAAAATTGTCTGAGATTGTCGAATCCAATCGTGACATGACGTCCGACTTGCGCGACAGCTACGTGACATTGAATTCAAACCGGATGAACGCGATTATGATGACACTGACGATCGTATCGACCATTTTTATCCCGCTCACCTTTATTGCCGGCGTATACGGCATGAACTTTGACAACATGCCGGAGCTGCATTGGAAATACGGATATTTTGCTGTACTTGGCCTGATGGCCGCGCTTGTGATCGGGATGTTGATATGGTTTTTACATAAAGGATGGTTCAAAATTTTTAAATGAGGACAGCGTGAAGCTGTTCTTTTTATGTTGGCAAGCAGATTTCCATGCATATGATGTTCATTTTGTTTATAATGGAAAAAATGTTCTGGGAGTGATCAGATTGAAAATTGCTGTGATCGGACTCGGCAATATGGGACAGCCCATTGCCCGAAACGTGCTTCAGGCAGGCTATGAATTGACTGTTTATAATCGAACAAAACAAAAGACGGAAGAATTTATAACAGAAGGCGCACAAGCAGCTGATACGCCGCGACAGGCGGCAGAGTCCGCTGATATTGTCATAACGATGCTTTCAGATGACGATTCTGTCCGCGCTGTGACATTCGGAGAAGACGGGCTGATTGAAGGATTAGCCAAGAACGGCATTCACATCTCGATGAGCACCATCAGTGTTGAGTTCTCAGAAAAGCTCGCAGCGGCTCATGCGGAGAAAGAACAATCCTTCCTCGCAGCTCCTGTGCTCGGAAGACCGGATGCCGCCGCCAAAGCCGCGCTCCGCATCATAACAGCCGGACCGGCGGAAGCGAAGCAAACCGCCAAGCCACTGCTTGACAGCCTGAGCCAGCAGGTATTTGACGTCGGCGAAGAAAGCAAGACAGCAAACGCGGCCAAAATCAGCATCAATTTCTTGCTCGTGTCCATGCTGGAGGCATTATCTGAATCATTCTTAATGATGGAAAAATACGGCTTAGAACAAAAACAATTTTTAGAAATCGCCAGCGCGCTCTTTGGCTCTCCTGTCTATCAAAATTACGGAACCATCATGGCCGAGCAGAAATTTGAGCCGGCCGGTTTCAAAATGTCTTTAGGGCTGAAGGATACCAATCTGGCACTCGCCGCCGCAGAACAGGTCTCTGCAAACCTCCCTCTTGCCGAGCTGGCCAAGAGCCATTTTGAAAGCGGAATTGAAAAAGGCTTCGGAGACTTGGATTGGGCCGCACTTATCAAATGTATAAAATAATAAGAGAGCCTCTCCTTAAAGGAGAGGCTCTTCTCGTTACAAAGACGGCAGCTTCATTTCTTTCTCAAACATTAAATCATCAAGGCTTTTAAATGTGTAGCCTTGTTTTTTCAGATCTGTGATTGCATCATCCAGTGCTTCGGCATTGTCCCTTGATACGGTGTGAAGCAGGTAAATGGCTCCTGGATGCGCCTGTTTGATCATATGATCATAGGCATATTTCTTCCCCTTTTGGTTATTGATTTTCCAATCAACAAAAGCGACCGACCAGAAAACGGTTTGATAGCCTAAGCGTTTCGTTTCTTTCAGCACGTATTCACTGAACACGCCGCGGGGCGGGCGCAGATACAGGTTGTCCTGCTTTCCCGTAATTTTATAGACCTCTTCGTTGACTGAATCAAGTTCGTCCTGAATTTGATCAGCCGTTTTTGTGGTTAAATCCGGATGGTGAAAGGAATGGTTGCCGATAATATGGCCTTCATCTGACATTCGCTTAACCAGCTCAGGCTGATCCTTTACGAAATGCCCTGTGACAAAAAATGTGCCTGTTACGCGATGTTTTTTTAAGACATCAAGCACTTTTGGCGTATAGCCATTTTCATAGCCATTATCAAACGTCAAGTAAATCGTTTTTTCCTTTGTATTGCCTAAATAAAACGCGTCATATTTTTCAATTAAACTGTTCAGCTGCTTCCCGGCATCAGGCGGCTGATGGTTGACACTACGTTTAAAGCCCCAATTGATCGGCTCATTCGGCACCGCTTCCGCCTGTGCTGCGCCCCCAGCAAGCAAGACGGCGGCACAGCATATTGAACACATCCATTTCATGGCCAGCGCTCCTTCTGCATTTTTTCTTATTTTACAGAAAGGCGCTTCGTTTTATACTGACGCTTTATGCCAAACAAAAAACCGCGGCGTGCGCGCGGTTTTATTCCCAGTCTTTTTTAAAGCGTTCGTATTTGGCTTCCAGATCATCAAGCATGCTAATGAGCCTGTCTATATCTTCAACGTCGGTTGCTTCAGGGTCTAATGAATCGATGACGTTCATAAACATGTCAAGTCTGTTCTTTAAATAATCAATCTGCTGATCCTTATTGTTTACGGCGTTCCCCATTCTGTTCCTCCATTCATTTTTTATTATGGTAGCTCATTTTTTGCCGTTTTTCAATCGCTGCGCTACTTGCGATCTTGACAAATCAGGTCTAAAATTAACTGTTGGCAGCGTTAGTATGCCCCATTTATAAAGGAGTTAGATAGTCATGACACAAAACACGAAGCTGCGTCCGATCACACCTGAGTTTGACCCTTGGGAAGCCTATATGGATGTTGACCAATACGGAGACATGCAGCTGACAAACGTTGAATTCACAACGACGACACTGTGCAATATGAGATGCGAGCATTGTGCTGTAGGCTATACATTGCAGCCTAAAGACCCCAATGCTCTGCCAATAGATCTTCTGTTAAAACGACTGGAGGAAATCCCGCGTCTGAGATCCATCAGTATTACAGGCGGAGAGCCGATGCTTTCGTTAAAATCAGTAAAAGAATATGTCGTTCCGTTATTGAAATACGCCCACGAACGGGGCGTGCGGACGCAGATCAATTCCAACCTGACCCTTGATATTGATCGATACGAATGGATTATTCCGTATCTTGATGTGCTGCATATTTCTCATAACTGGGGTACAGTTGAGGATTTTGCTGAGATCGGTTTTGCCATGATGGACAGAAAACCGACCTTCGAACAGCGCGCGCGCTATTTTGAAAAAATGATCGAAAACAGCCGCACGTTAGTCGATGCCGGGGTGATGGTATCTGCGGAAACAATGCTTAATAAACGCACACTTCCTCATATCGAGCATATTCACCGCCAAATCACAGAAGATATGAAATGTCAGCGTCACGAAGTCCATCCGATGTATCCAAGCGATTTCGCAAGCGCTCTTGAATCTCTGAGTCTGAAAGAGATGAGACAGGCCATTCACCGCTTGCTGGATATCCGTGATGAAAATACGTGGATGCTGTTCGGGACACTGCCGTTTTATGCCTGCAGTCAGAACGAAGATGATCAAAAGCTGCTTCGCCGGCTTCGCGCGGCGAAAAACGTCACGGTGAGAAATGACCCTGACGGCCGTTCCCGCCTGAATGTGAACATTTTCGACGGAAACATTATCGTGACCGATTTCGGCGATACACCGCCGCTTGGCAATATTCAGACGGACAGCCTCCCTTCCGCCTATGAAAAATGGAGAGAGACCAAGCTTGCGAAAGAGCTGAATTGCCACTGTCCGAATGTCCGATGCCTCGGGCCGAATGTTCTCGTCAAAAACAGTTATTATCAAGATACAGATTTCTCAAAACGTCAAGCCAGGAGTTAGATGTGGATGGAAGAAACACTCACGGAAATTTTTCAGAATAAAATCGTCGATATTCTCCTCGTTGCTGTTATCCTTTGGATCGGCGTCTTTATCATCAACCGGCTGGTACAGCTATTCTTTAAACGGACGGACTTTATTGAAGAAAGAAAAGAAAAAACGATTGAAAGCCTTGTCCGTTCTATCACCCAGTATACGGCGACGATTGGTTTTATCTTTTACGTCATTTCTTTATTTGTGCATGATTTCGGCAAAATATTAGCCGGGGCTGGCGTAGCCGGTATCGTCATCGGTTTTGGCGCCCAATCGCTGATCAAGGACGTGCTGGCGGGTGTGTTCTTAATTTATGAACGACAGCTGCACAAAGGCGATTATGTCACCGTCAACAATTTGTTTAACGGGACTGTGGAGGAAATCGGCCTTCGCTCGCTGCAAATCCGGGAATGGAGCGGGAAGCTGCTCACCATCAGCAACGGCGAGGTCAGACAGATAGAGAACTATAATATCGATTTTATGAGGATTACCGAATCCTTTCTCATCAGCTTTAAAGAAGATCCGGACCGCGTGTACAACGTATTGGAAGAAGCATGTGACATGCTGAATGAAGAGCTTCAGGATTCATTGAAGCGGGATGAATTCGGCAATCCAACAGAACCGTTTCAAATCCACGGGATCACCGCATTGAATAAAATCAATCGCGGCGTCGAATTTACGGTAAAAGGCATGGTGAAAGATGATGATTATTTCAGCGCCAGCCTCGCAGTAAGACGGGTTCTCGTTCGCCAGCTGTACCAAAACAATGTGCAAATGCTTGAGGAAGCGGTCAGAATTGAGAGAACGCAATAAATAAAAAACTGATTCCGAGTTGGAATCAGTTTTTTGTTTATCTTGGCTGCGAGGAAAGCTGAAAGCTAAACGTGAGGTGGTCTTGAACCGGAATCCAAGCGCCGATGCCCTGTGAGGTGACATTTTTGACGACAAGTTTTCGTTTATTCCCTTTCAGCACTAAGTATACTTCTCCGTAAGTCACTTTTCCTTTTTCATTCACAGCCGGTGCATATGCATTTAGATAACCGAGTTTTTTAGGAGCGACTTTATAAATTTGATCCCGCTTTGTACCCGCACCGACAACCGTATCAAATGCAAGCGGAAGGTTCGTTTTCTTCATCGCTTTCAGCATCATCATGCTTTTGACATCTTCAGCATTTGGAACCTTAGCTGTCAAGCCGCCCTTCACTTTGTATTGCTGTTCCTGGGCATAATGCATCTCAGCCGTTTCTTTTCCGCCGCGGTTATCTGCACGGTTTGTGTTTATTTTTTTATATTCCCAGTTCGCGACTGTTTCATTTGATTCATAGCCGAGCGCCCATTTCCCGAGAAATATTGTCGCCCGGTAGCCGACTGCAAGCGGTGTACCGGATATGTTGGACTCATTCAGCATTTTGATAAGGTGCGGGTTTTCAATCTTCACCTCAGAATGATCGAGCAATTCCTTTGCCAGCTTGCTCGGCTGAAGCATCGGCTGATCCTGTGAAGCATTCGGATATGTGTTTTCCTTTGAAATGCTTGCGACAGAATTAGGAACCTTAAACTGCTTTTTCGCGTGGATGGGCTGAACACCGAAAAAACTAAAGAATAACAACACAATAAGTGTGGAATGAAATAGCTTTTTCATCATATCACTCTTTCTATGGCATTTTCCCTTAGTCTTTTCATCCCTGTTTGTTGTTATCCATCATTTTTTCAGGTTATAGAAGGAAAAAGCCGATTGCCATAATGACATAGGCGGCAAGCAGTGTCGCCCCTTCAAACCAGTTGGAATCCCCGTCATTCGAAATCGCGATCATCAAGAGAACCGATGATACCATCGCAACAAGCTCCGGCAATGTAAAGACTAGCGGCATGCTTACCGGGAAAAAGATGGAACAGATCACAAGAACCGGTGCGACAAACATAGCAATCTGCAGCGTCGAGCCGACTGCGATTTCAACTGCAATATCCATTTTATTTTTATAGGCCATAATGATGGCTGACGCGTGCTCCGCGGCATTACCGACAATCGCCACGATGATGACCCCGATAAACAGCTCGCTCCAGCCGAACTGTTCGGCCACCGAGTGGAATGTGTGCACCAGGTTTTCGGATATATATGCCACGGCAATCGTTGCTGCAAACAAGACAATCGTAGCCACCTTGCCTGACCATTCCGGTTCCTCTTCTTCCACATGCTGGGCGGCATTGTTCGGCTGATAAACACCGCGGTGCGTAACGAGTTTAAAGTACAGAGCAGCCACATATAACAGAATCAAAATGATGCTGATGCCGATGCTTAAATTAAGCTTGCTCACGTCGCCCATACCAACGGAGAATACCTCCGGAATCACGAAAGCGACAATGATGGCAAAAATCAAAAGACCGGAATTATGGCGGGCATCATGGATATTAAATTCCTGCCGCTTATATTTTAAACCGCCGACAAAAAACGATAAGCCCGCTACCAGCAACAGGTTCCCCAGCACTGAACCGGTTAAAGAGGCAAGCACGATTCCTGTCAGGCCTTCCTTTAGTGCAAATAAAGAGATGATTAACTCAACAGCATTCCCGAAGGTGGCGTTCAGCAAACCGCCGATCCGCGGTCCTGCGATTATGGACAGCGATTCTGTTGCCCTCCCCATATAGCTTGCAAGTGCGATAATTGTTATGCAATACACTGCAAAGAGAATGGCAGAAGGCCAATGCATGAAACTGCCGATCACAGAAAGCGGAATCCCCGCCGCCACTAAAATAAAAAAGATACGATTCATGGTGAGTTGGCTCCTTTTATATGACTTGTTTTATTTTTATTCTTCACAAAAATCATCATGATTACACGAGTTCAATTGTTTACTTGTGATATAAGCTTTTTTTCATGTTGCCTGCTTTTGGAAATCATTGTACGATCAACATAGATTCCACATAAGGAGAAAAACACGATGTCACGATTTCATTTCTTTATCCTTGTTTTGCTCGTTTCCATTTCCGGTTTTTCACAAGGCATGCTGCTGCCTGTCATCTCGATTATTTTTGAAACAAATGGGGAATCGGCCGCCATCAATGGCCTGCACGCAACCGGATTGTATATCGGCGTGCTTTTGGCTTCTCCGTTTATGGAAGCGCCGCTCAGAAAGCTCGGATTCAAGCCGCTGATCGTCATTGGCGGAAGCATTGTCATTTTAAGCTTGTTCGGATTTATTTGGCTTCATTCGGTTTGGATCTGGTTCCTGCTTCGCCTGTTTATCGGGATCGGCGACCACATGCTTCACTTTTCTACGCAAACGTGGGTGACCTCCATGTCATCGAAACAAAATCGCGGAAGAAATCTGTCTATTTACGGGCTTTCCTTCGGCCTTGGCTTTGCCGCGGGCCCGTTCATGGTTCCGCTTGTCAAGCTGAGCCCGTCGCTGCCTTTTATCGTGTCCGGCTGCTTCAGTCTGTTTGCGTGGCTTTTTGTTTTCTTTCTACAAAATGCATACCCGGAAACCAGTCCTCACGAAACCAAATCAGACAATAGTTTCAGGCGGTTTTATCAAGCCATGCTGTTTGGATGGGTTGCCTTTATGCCTACATTTGGCTACGGCTTTCTGGAGACGGCGCTAAACGGAAGCTTTCCGGTGTATGCGCTCCGTTTGGGGATATCTGTAGACGCAGTGGCACTGATCCTTCCCGCATTTGCGATTGGGAGCATAATCTTTCAGTTTCCGCTCGGTATCCTCAGCGATAAATACGGGCGACGGAATGTGCTGCTTGTGATTTTGCTGACAGGGGCACTCTGCTTTTTCATCGCCGGCGTGTTTCCTTTGCCTTACATAATCGGCTGCTGCTTTTTTATTGCAGGAATGGCAGTAGGATCCACCTTTACCCTTGGCATCAGCTATATGACAGATCTGCTTCCGTCCCACCTGCTGCCGGCGGGGAACCTGCTTTGCGGCATTACATTCAGTCTCGGCAGCATCCTCGGTCCGATTGCCGGCGGCTGGTATATGCAGACATTTGAAAGCGCAAACTTGTTTTATTTCATTACCCTTACGCTTAGCGCTGTGTGGCTTGCCCTTGTGCTGGGCAAACCGAAAAGCTGGTCACCGGCTGAAACCTATTCTTCATCTTCTTAATCGAAAAGCCTCCTGACATCATGTCAGGAGGCTTTTATGCTAATGATAGCCGTTTTGTCCGTTGGCGCTTCCGCTTGTTTTATTGCTCGATTTGCTTTTCGAATTTTGTTTGTTATGGCTTCCGCCTTTTTTTGTATGCTTGGTCATCACGATAGCCCCCCGACTTCTTTTTTGAACCGAAGTTCATTTATAGGGTGCGCTAATGATAGGGATTTTCATCAGGAAGCTTTTTACGTTTATGTAAAAGAGCGTTGATTTCTCCCCCCAAAATAATTAAAATGCCGCTCAGGTAAAACCAAATCATCAGGACGATGATTCCCCCGATGCTTCCATATGTGGCGCTATAGTTGGCAAACGTGCTGACGTAAAACGAAAACAGAGTGCTGACAACGATCCAGCCGATGGTCGCAAACACCGCACCCGGCATGACAAACCGAAGGGACAGTTTTTTGTTCGGCGCAATCACATACAGGGCGGAAAAAACGATTAGCAGTACAAGCGGGCTGACACCCCAGCGAATTGCGGCCCATATAGATAAAAACAGATCCGATGCGCCGACAAAATCTGAAGCGAGCCTTCCAATCTCCCGGCCGAATACCGGCAGCAGCAGGGCCACTAAAATCGTAAATACCATGGCGATTGTCAGAAAAATTGAGGTTAGACGAACAATGATAAAAGAGCGGTTTTCCTCCACTTCATACGCGTGGTTTAATGATCGGACGATGGCGTTCATTCCATTAGACGCAGACCATAAAGCCGCGATAATCCCGAATGACAGCAAGCCGCCATTTCGATTATTTAAGGTTTGTTGGGTAATGGATTCAACGAGGGACATCGCACTGTCGGGAGCATATTGTTTTACAACTCCCAGGACATCATTGGTAGAAATAGGCAGATACGCAGTGAGGGTCAGCATAAAAATCAAAAACGGAAACAACGACAATAGAAAGAAATACGCCAGCTCCGCTGATTTGCTTTGCCCTTCATGAAGGGTGTATCTGCTGAAAAGCTCTTTCAAAAAATTCATGTCGTCTCACCTCGCATGTTTGATCACTTTTTTGAAAAATGCTCTTTCGTTTCTTGTACAAGCTCCATCACTTGCGGTGTTGTTTTCTTCAGCTCTTTCACCTGCTGATTTACAAAGCCGACTTCATTTGACAGCGTCTGGGCCAGCTTCTTGGCCTCATCCACTTTTGTGATGACGGTGTTTTTCAACAGCTCCGGATTGCTTTTGTACAGTGAAAGTTTATGCTTGCATGTCAGCCATCTCATGCCGCATGCCTGTCTTGTCGGCTTATGGAGCAGCGATAACGCCGCACCTGCCGCAGCTCCGAGAAATATACCTTTCAGCATTAAACGTTCGTTGTTCATGCAAATTCTCCTTTCACTCACAATTGGTTTTCTTTTTGAATGGATGCAAGCAGATGCTCACAGCCCGATTTGATTAATTGGCAGACCTCTTCAAAGTTACCTGTGTAGTAAGGATCGGGAACGTCAGCCAAATCTGAATCTTCAACATAGTCCAGCAGCCTTTTGATATGCGGCGTGTTCTTAAAGCCCGCCATGCTTCTGAGACTCCCGATATTTTCTGCATCCATCGCAATGATGTAATCAAAATCGGCCAGATCCTGTTCGCTGACTTGACGCGCCAGCATGCCCTCAAAGCTGATTCCTTCTCTGCGCAATATCTCCTGCGTTCCTTCATGCGGCGGATTGCCGATGTGCCAGCCGCCGATGCCCGCTGAGTCCGTCTTGATTTTCCCCTCTAATCCTTTTTTGGCTGCCAAGTCCCGAAAAATCGCTTCCGCCATCGGAGACCGGCAAATGTTTCCTAAACAAACAAATAACACGCTTATCATCTTGTGCAACCTCCCTATTCTTTGCCCATATTTCTCTAAAAAGAAACCTTCATCAATATCTTAGTAGGATGTTCATTTCCTTTTCAACTGATGTCTCCACTTTTTTGAAATCAACAGCAAGCTCTTAGATTAGGGTTTTTTTCTGATCGAATTCTGTTAGAATAAAATATACCGAATATCGCGCAAAGAAAGGATGGAACCATTTGTCCAGCCCAAATACAGAAACGTTAACTCAAATGATTGAAGAGATTTCCCAAAAACTGAACATGCTGAACGTCGGCGTGATTAAAGCGGAGGATTTCAGTGATGAAAAGATCGAAGACCTCACGTACCTTCACAGCATGGTGATGAAAAAACAATCATTTAGCCCTAGTGAAATGCAGGCGATTGCTCAAGAACTAGCCTCACTTCGTAAATAAATGAGACTGGCCGGAAACTCGGCGAGTCTTTTTTATCATTGCCCCAAAACCAATTTTCCTTAAAACAGGCGTCATGAACTTTATTTTTACAACCGGAAGAAACAGGCGGCCAAACATGATACTGTGGCAGAACGTTTTCGCTTTCTGCTATTTGACCGGTAAAGAAATGCCTGTTGATGACAATGTTCGAATAAGATTTGAAGGAGTACAAGCATGAAAACGACAGCTATCAAAACAGCATCCGGAATGTATATCAACTACTTCTTTCTGGGGATGGTCAACATCATTCTGGCATCCAATATGTCCTCTTTAACGAAACAGTGGAATACCGACCCGACCGGCATCAGTTATGTCATTGCCGCTATCGGCTTCGGCAAGCTGCTGACATACGGAATTTCCGGCGTTTTATCAGATAAAATTGGCAGAAAGCCGCTTGTTATCGCTTCTGCGGGAATTATGGCCGTCTTTTTAGTCGGTATTCCTTTGTCACCGAGCTATGAACTGGCGTTTGTGTTCGCCTTATTAGCCGGAGTCGCAAATTCAGCGATGGACGCTGGAACATATCCGGCCCTAACCGAGCTCTTCCCGGCTGCTTCCGGCTCGGCGAATGTCCTGGTCAAAGCCTTTATGTCTGTTGGGGCCGCTCTTTTGCCGCTTTTGATCACATTTTTTTCAGACCACAGCCTGTTTTACGGATTTGCTTTTTATCTGCCGGCAGCGGTCTATGCGCTGAATATCGTTTATCTATCAACGCTTTCGTTTCCTAAGAAACAGAAACCAACTAACAGCAGCCAACAGGAATCTCCCGCTTTCTTGTCTGAACCCGTTTTTCAGAAAGAAGGCACCGCACTGATCATTATCGGTTTTACATCAACGGCTTTATTTACTGTTTCTCAAATCTGGCTTCCGAGCTATGCGCAAAAGGCTGCCGGTTTAGCTGAATCAGCATCCGTGCAATTGCTGAGTTATTACAGCATAGGATCTCTGACATCTGTATTATTGCTAGCCGTTTTGCTGAACAGATGGATAAAGCCGGTCATGATTACGCTCTTATATCCTGTTATTACTTTATGTACACTCGCAGTCATGCTGACGGTTCATGTCCCGGTTGTGCTGGACATCACTGCCTTTTTCTTAGGCTTTTCTACCGCGGGTGTGTTTCAAATTACCATTACATTAATGACAGAGCTTTTCTGGAAGCGAAAAGGAACCGTTACCGGAATTGTAGCCACCGCTTCAAGCATCGCGTCGATTCTGCTGCCGATTGCCACGGGGCTCATCGCAAAATCGGGAGGCATCGCCCATATCTTTATGTTCGACTTCGGCATAGCAGTCATCGGAACAGCTGCAGCCGCCTTCTTATATTACAGATACAAGAAACTGACAGGTGCTCAAGCCTAAGCAACAAAAAACGGACGCCCGGGAGCGTCCGTTTTTTTATTTCTCAAGCAATGCTAACGATTCACGATTAAACGCCGGAATATCATCCGGTGTGCGGCTTGTGACCAATTGATCTTGGCAAACGACCACTTCCTGATCCACAACGTCAGCACCCGCGTTTTCCATGTCAACACGAATGGACGTATAGCCTGTCGCTTTTCGGCCATCGAGCGCTTTCGCATTGATTAAAAGCTGCGGGCCGTGGCAAATCGCAAATACCGGTTTTTTGTCAGTCATAAACGCTTTTGCAAATTGGACGAAACGGTCATCCGCGCGAAGCTGGTCTGGCGAAAATCCTCCGGGAATCAAAAGCGCATCAAAGTCTGAAGGGTTTACGTCGTCAATGGACGCGTCAACCGTCACTTCCGCGTTCCCCTGCTTGCCTTTTACTGTTTTTCCTTTTTCATTTTCAATGACAGTCAGTTCATGTCCCGCTTCTTTAAAGGCTTTCGCAGGTTCAGTGTACTCGCTGTCCTCAAAATAATCTGTCAAAACAACTGCAATTTTTTTCCCCATGAATCATTACCTCCCGCTTTAATATGCCTACATAAAACACTCTACCCCAGCCACACTAAAATAAACATTCCGCGAATCTGACAAACGATAAGCATAAATACCCAGCATTTGTCGTTTGATGCTGCTACATAATACTCATTTTTCTCCCTTTTACAATAATCATAAAGAAACACCTACAAATAGTTACAAAATATTCTTACAATAGGAGCTGTAACACAAATTTCGTTGAAAGGTGGAGAACCGGTGAGAATACAGAAAAGACGAACACACGTCGGTAACATTCTCCGTATTCTTTTGCCCCCAATTATGATACTTAGCCTAATCCTCCCAACACCACCCATTCATGCAGAAGAAAGCGCGGCTCCTCAGGTACAACTGAGTATTTTGGCCACGACTGATATTCATGCCAACATGATGGATTACGATTACTACAGCGACAAAGAAACGACGGATTTCGGGCTGGCAAGAACGGCACAGCTGATCCAAAAGCACCGCGAGCAAAACCCAAACACCCTGCTCGTCGATAACGGCGACTTGATTCAAGGGAATCCGCTGGGCGAATACGCGGTGAAATATGAAAAAGACGACATTATCTCCGGCGCGAAAACCCATCCGATCATCAGTGTCATGAATGCGCTGAAATACGACGCCGGCACATTGGGGAATCATGAATTCAATTACGGGCTCGACTTTCTCGACGGCACGATCAAAGGGGCCGATTTCCCGATTGTAAATGCCAACGTCAAAACAACAAGCGGTGAAAACCGTTATACGCCGTATGTCATTAAAGAAAAAGCCGTCACTGACGAAAACGGCAATGAGCAGATAGTAAAAGTCGGCTACATAGGCTTTGTCCCGCCGCAAATTATGACGTGGGACAAAAAGCATCTCGAAGGTCAGGTGCAAGTGCAGGATATCGTAGAATCCGCCAATGAAACGATCCCTAAAATGAAGGCGAAAGGCGCAGATGTCATTATCGCCCTCGCCCACAGCGGTATTGAAAAGCAAGCGCAATCGCCAGGCGCGGAAAACGCTGTATTTGACCTAGCCACCAAAACGAAAGGCATTGACGCGATTATCTCGGGCCATCAGCACGGACTTTTCCCTTCCGCAGAGTATGCGGGTGTTTCTCAATTCGATGTTGAAAACGGAACGATTAACGGCATTCCTGTCGTCATGCCAAGCAGCTGGGGCAAATACTTAGGCGTGATTGATCTCAAACTCGAAAAGACGGACGGCTCATGGAAGGTGGCAGATTCCAAAGGCAGTATTGAATCCATTGCCGGCAGTGTCACATCCCGAAATGAAACGGTCACAAACACCATTCAGCAAACACACCAAAACACACTGGAATATGTCAGAAAACCAGTCGGCAAAACAGAAGCAGATATTAACAGCTTCTTTGCACAGGTCAAAGATGACCCTTCCATTCAGGTTGTGACCGACGCGCAAAAATGGTATGCCGAAAAGGAAATGAAGGATACCGAGTACAAGGACCTGCCGATTTTATCCGCTGGAGCGCCGTTTAAAGCAGGCGGCAGAAACGGGGCCAATTACTATACGAATATTCCGGCTGGAGATCTTGCCATTAAAAACGTCGGTGACTTGTATCTGTACGATAATACCGTTCAGATCGTCAAGCTGACAGGCAGCGAAGTCAAGGACTGGCTGGAGATGTCAGCAGGCCAATTCAATCAAATTGACCCGTCAAAAGGCGGCGATCAAGCCTTGCTGAATGACAATTTCCGCTCCT
This sequence comes from Bacillus sp. LR_5, assembly GCF_042709275.1. Taxonomy (NCBI): domain Bacteria; kingdom Bacillati; phylum Bacillota; class Bacilli; order Caryophanales; family Bacillaceae; genus Bacillus; species Bacillus sp. LR_5. The sequence continues at coordinate 49,887 of NZ_JAVAXX010000001.1, forward strand.
ATAATTTTGATGTGATTGACGGTGTCACATATCAGGTCGATGTCACAAAACCGGCGAAGTACGATGAGAACGGAAAAGTGATCAACGCGGACTCATCCCGGATCATCAACCTTTCCTATGAAGGCAAAGCAATCAGCCCGAATCAGGAATTTCTCGTTGTCACAAATAATTATCGCGCGTCCGGAGGCGGCGGTTTCCCTCACCTGACGAGTGATAAGATTGTCCATGGCTCCGCAGTTGAAAACAGACAGGTGCTGATGGATTACATTATCGAACAAAAAACAGTCAATCCAAAAGCGGACAACAACTGGTCAATCGCGCCTGTTTCCGGAACGAATGTGACGTTTGAATCCTCGCTTTTGGCTAAGCCGTTTGCCGATAAAGCGGATGATGTCGCTTATGTAGGCGAGTCTGAAAATAGTGGCTATGGTGTGTACAAGCTGCAATTCGATGATGATTCAAATCCTGATCCTCCAAAAGACGGACTGTGGGATCTGACTGTGATGCACACCAATGATACGCACGCTCACCTCGATGACGCGGCGAGACGAATGACGAAAATCAACGAAGTGCGAAGCGAAACAGACCACAACATTCTCCTTGATGCGGGAGATGTATTTTCCGGCGACTTGTATTTCACAAAATGGAACGGTTTAGCTGATTTGAAATTGATGAACATGATGGGCTATGACGCCATGACCTTCGGAAACCACGAGTTTGATAAAGGACCGACAGTGCTTTCTGATTTTCTCAGCGGAAACAGCACAACCGTCGACCCGGCGAACCGCTATCACTTTGAAGCACCTGAATTTCCGTTCGTCAGCGCAAATGTAGATGTGTCAAATGAGCCTAAGCTGACATCATATGTCAAAAAGCCGCAAACCTTTACGGCAGGTGAAAAGAAAGAGCCCGGCATCCACCCTTACATTCTGTTAGATGTTGACGGTGAGAAAGTCGCCGTATTCGGACTGACAACGGAAGATACAGCCACCACATCAAGCCCGGGCAAAAGCATCGTTTTCAATGATGCCTTTGAAACAGCACAAAACACCGTCAAAGCGATTCAGGAAGAAGAAAAAGTAAACAAAATCATTGCTTTAACCCATATCGGGCATAACCGTGATCTTGAGCTGGCCAAAAAAGTGAAAGGCATTGACTTGATCATCGGTGGACACACCCATACCCTCGTTGACAAAATGGAGGTCGTGGACAACGAAGAACCGACGATTGTGGCGCAGGCAAAAGAATACGGACAATACTTGGGACGTGTCGATGTCGTGTTTGATGAAAACGGCGTGGTGCAAACAGACAAATCAAATCTAAGCGTGCTGCCAATTGATGAACATACAGAAGAAAACGCAAAAGCCAAAAAAGAGCTCGATCAGTTCAAAACTGAATTAGAGGACGTGAAAAATGAAAAAGTAGGATACACGGATGTCGCGCTTGACGGCCAGCGCGAGCATGTGCGCACGAAGGAAACCAATCTCGGAAACTTCATTGCAGACGGCATGCTGGCAAAAGCGAAAGAAGCTGCCGGCGCCAGAATAGCGATAACAAATGGCGGCGGCATCAGAGCCGGCATTGACAAAGGCGACATCACACTCGGCGAGGTGCTGAACGTGATGCCGTTCGGCAACACGCTTTACGTGGCCGATTTGACCGGAAAACAAATCAAAGAAGCCCTTGAACAAGGCTTAAGCAATGTGGAAAACGGAGGCGGCGCCTTCCCTCAGGTGGCCGGAATCCAGTATACGTTTACATTAAACAAGGAACCTGGACACCGTGTTCTTGAAGTCAAATTGGAATCGCGTGACGGAAAAACAGTTAATCTTGATCCTGACAATACCTACCGCGTGGCAACAAATAATTTTGTCGGCGCCGGAGGAGACGGATATTCTGTCTTTACGGAAGCATCCCATGGTGAAGACCTTGGCTACGTGGATTACGAGATTTTCACCGAACAGCTGAAAAAACTAGGAAACAAGGTCTCTCCTAAAATCGAAGGACGCATCAAAGAAGTATTCCTGCCGACAAAGCAGAAGGATGGCAGCTGGACTCTCGATGAAGACAAATTTGCGATTTATGCTAAAAATGCCAACACGCCGTTTGTCTATTATGAAACATATGAAGGATCTCAAGAGAAGCCTATCAATCTTAAAGTAAAAGAAGATCAGGTCAAACTTTTGAAAGAAAGAGAGTCAGATCCTTCATTGACGGTGTTCAACTACTGGTACAGCATGAAGCTTCCAATGGCGAACATCAAAACCGCGGACACTGTAATTGGAATCAAATCTACCGGTGAATTGGACGTGTCTATCGGAGATGTATATGATTTTACAGTGAAGCAAAAAGGAAAAGAAGTGAAATCATTCAAGGAGCCCGTACAGCTTTCGCTTCGCATGTTTGATATTGAAGAAGCTCATAATCCTGCCATTTACCACGTCGACCGGAAAAAGAAAGCTTTCACAAAGACAGAAAACGGATCAGTTGACGATGATATCGTGACAGGATATACAAACCACTTCAGCGAATACACGATCTTAAATTCCGGTGAGAACAACAAACCGCCGGCATTCCCGTCTGATCAGCCGACCGGCGGTGATGACGGCAGCAATGGCGGAGGCTCCGATAAACCAGGCGGAAAACAGCCGACTGACGGGAACGGAGGAAATGATACACCTCCCGGCACTGAACCGACAAATGGCTCTGGAGGAAACGGGTCAGGCGGATCAGGAACGGACAGTCCCGCTGGCGGCCTGCTTCCGGACACAGCCACATCTATGTACTCGATCCTCTTGGCCGGATTTCTGATCAGCGCGCTCGGAACGGCAATGTACTTGCATCAGAGAAGAAAACAGAATAGAGCGAATCAGGCATAAAAAAAGAGCTGCTCGTTAAGCGAGCAGCTTTCTTTATTTAGACCCACTTCACAACATCTTCAACAGCAGATCTTGTTTTCGGACGAGGATCTCGTACACGGTAGCCGAATGCCACCATCACAGAAATGTCGAAGCTTCCATTTTCCAGAAGGCCTTCTTCTTCAAGAATGCGGTGAATGTGATCATACTGGAAGCCTTCTACAGGGCAGGAATCAACGCCTATTTGCGCAGCGGCCGTCATCATGTTGCCAAGTGCAATATAGGTTTGTTTTGATGCCCAGTCAAACAATGTTCTGTCACTTTCAAGCAAATGCAAATCGTTTTTCTGGAACTCTTCCGTTTTGCTGAGGTAGCCTTCGTACACGTCCTGAGGCATTTGTTTCACTTCTTTTAAATGACGTTTGATGTAGTCCGCATCGTATTTGATATCCTTCGCTGTACGTGCAAGAATCAGAACGAAATGGCTTGCTGTGGGCAGCTGTTTTTGCGCGCCCCATGTGTATTCGCGAAGTTTCTCGCGAAATTCCGGATTTTGGACGACAACAAATTTCCAAGGCTCAAGGCCGAGGGAACTCGGAGACAGTCTTCCTGTCTCTAAAATAAATTCAAAATCGCTGTCTGATACTTTTTTATTCGGGTCAAATTCCTTTGTCGCATGTCTGAAATTGTATGCATCGAGAATTTGTTTCTTTACATCTGCCATGTTAAACACCTCTCCTTATGGTTACTCTCATCTCTATTGTAGCCATTATCATAAAAAGTAAAAGTACGCACATTTTTGTTGGATAGTATCAATTTTGATACCAACAAAAAAAGCGCGCTGCCGCAGGCAGGCGCCTTTCTCATTTTCCCCGCCGCGCAAAATCAACAAATCGGAATTTGTCGAGACGGTGTCTGCTTTCCGTATATTGAAACAGACTCGTATCCTCCAAAAAGACGTAGTTTCTCACCACGACCATATGGTCATAGCCGCGTAAATCGAGCAACTCCCTGTCCTCATCCGTACATGGCTCGGCAACAATTTCTTTTTGGGCATAACTGATCGAAAGACCCAGGTCTCCTTCAATATATTCATATATGGAGTTTTCACAAATTTCTTTCGTCAGGTGAGGCACATGCTTTCTGAAAAAGTAATCCTTGTCCAAAATTACATGTTCCCCGTCAATCTTTCTAGACCTGATGACTTCCCAAATGTCGTCATCCGGATTGGCCCGGAGCTGTTTTTGGATCAGCTCTGACGGAGGCTCCAGCCCGAATTTGTGTACAGTTGTTTTCGTTTCTTTGCCAAGCGTTTGTGCGAGCTCCTTGAAACTGACAAGGCCTGAGACGGGAAACTGCATTTTTTCACGGTTGAGAACGATAGAGCCCTTCCCTCTGATTTTCTGAATATAGCCGTTTTGCGCAAGCATGTGAAGCGCCTTTCGGACCGTTTCTCTTGATGTATCATACTGTGCGGTCAACTCATGTTCAGACGGAAGAATCTCTTCCGCTTTCCATCGGCCGCCCTCAATTTGCTGCGCGATGTCTTTATAGATTGTGATGAATTTATTCACCTTCATTATGGACCACCCAGCTTAGTTTAACACGGTTTCGTTAAACGATAAACAATGGACTCATACGGACGGAGCGTCATGTTCTGCAGCTCTTCCCTCACATCATCGTTCGTCAGCAGCACCTCTGCCTTCCACTCGTCAGGCGCTATAGAATCCGGCAGTGTAAAGGCTGCCTCTGTCCCATAGAAATTATTGATCACGAGCAGCTTTTCATTGCTGCCGTGTCTGAGATACGCAAAAACGTTCGGATCATCCTTTGCGATTAATTCATACGTCCCCTCTGTCACAATGTCATATGTTTTTCGAATCTGAATCAGTTTTTGATAATGGTAAAACACCGAGTTCTGATCCTGCAACGCCGCTTCAGCATTGATTTCCCGATAGTTGCCGGCGACCGGTATCCATGGCGTGCCCGTTGTAAAACCGCCATTCTCCGTATCATCCCACTGGACAGGCGTTCTGGAGTTGTCGCGGGATTTCGCCTGTAAAATTGCTGTGATCTCTTGGTCGGGCATTCCTTTTTCCTTAAAAGCGTGATACATGTTCAGTGATTCGACATCCCGATACGAGCTGATATCAGCAAACTTCGGATTCGTCATTCCCAGCTCCTCGCCCTGATAAATATAAGGCGTGCCCTGCATCATATGAATGGCGGTAGCGAGCATTTTCGCCGATTTCACCCTGTACGCGCCGTCATCTCCATATCTAGATACAACGCGCGGCTGATCGTGATTGCACCAGAACAGAGCGTTCCATCCCCCTCCAGCGTGCATCCCCGTCTGCCACTCGGATAAGATCTCCTTCAGCTTCAAAAAGTCAAACGGCGCCAAAGCCCATTTTTCACCGTTTGGATAATCAACCTTGAGATGATGGAAGCTGAACGTCATATCAAGTTCTTTATTTTTGGGATTTGTATACCGGATGCAATGATCTACAGTTGTTGAAGACATCTCACCGACCGTCATACTGTCATAATGTGAAAACACCTTTTCGTTCATTTCATGCAGAAATTCATGCACCCGCGGCCCGTCAGTGTAAAAGGAACGGCCGTCACCGCCGTCTTCCGCATTCGGAAAGCGCTGGTCTTTAGAAATCAGGTTAATGACATCAAGCCTGAAGCCGTCTATTCCCTTTTCAAACCAAAAATGCATCATCTCATAGACATGCTTTCTGACCTCTTCATTTTCCCAATTCAAATCAGCCTGCGTCACATCAAACAGATGCAAATAGTATTGGCCCGATGCTTCGTCAAGCTCCCATGCCGAGCCGCCGAATTTCGATTCCCAGTTCGTCGGAAGAGAACCGTTTTCCTGCGGGTTTTTCCATATATAAAAATCACGGTACGGGCTGTCTTTTGACGAAATCGCCTCTTGAAACCATTTGTGCTCTGTTGACGTATGATTGACGACAAGATCCATGACGACTTTCAGGCCTCTTTTATGGGCTTCGGACAATAACCGCTCAAAATCCTCCATCGTCCCGTATTCAGGATAAATCGAGTAATAATCACGAATGTCATACCCATTATCCTGCTGCGGAGAGTCATAAATCGGTGTCAGCCAAAGCACATCCACCTGAAGTGTTTTTAAGTAATCAAGCTTTTCAATAATGCCGTTCAGATCGCCGACACCGTTTCCTGTCGTATCGTTAAAGCTTTTCGGATAAATTTGATAGACCACAGCTTTTTTCCACCATGGCGTTTGTTCTGTTTTCATCTGTCTCCACCACCGATTTTTCAGAATAAAAACGGGAAAAGGGAACGCTAAAACACGTCCCGCTCCCCATTGGTTATTTATGTTTGAATCTTGCATACGCGTATGTTCCGGCAAACGGCACGATCAATACAATAGCCATCCCGATTGCAAACGCGCCCCAGTGCTGGCTCATGATTGAGAAAATACCCGGCACGCCGCCGACACCGACGGAGCTTGCCAGCACACCTTGAGAAGAAATATACATTCCGGCCAGCCCGGAGCTGACCATCGCAATGATAAACGGGAATCTGTATCGCAGATTCACTCCGAAGATGGCAGGCTCTGTAATACCGAGATAAGCAGAAATCCCTGATGTGAGGGAAAGGCCTTTTTGTTTCTCATCTTTCACGATAAACATCATGGCCAGCGCAGCTGAACCTTGTGCGATATTAGAAAGCGCCAGCATCGGCCATAAAAATGTGCCGCCAAGCTTTGAGCCGATGAGCTGCAGGTCGACTGCAAGAAACGTGTGATGCATGCCGGTAATGACGAGCGCTGAGTAGAAACCGCCATATAACAAACCGCCCAGTGCGGCAAAAGAGCCAAACACTGAGATAAGCCCTGAAGTCAGCACGTTTCCGATCGCAAATGTAACCGGGCCGATAATGATAAAAGAAGCAAAACCTGTTACGAGAAGCGTAATCGGCGCAACAACGAGCAGCTGTATGCCCTCAGGTGTACGCTTTGTTAAAAACACCTCAATCTTCGCCAGCACATAGGATGCCAGCAAAATCGGGAGCACCTGTCCCTGATAGCCGACTTTCTGCACCTCAAGGCCGAACAAATTCCATACCGGGATCTTTCCGCTTTGTTCTGCGGCGCCATATCCCCACGCATTCAGCAAATCAGGATGCACGAGCATAACGCCAAGCACAATGCCAAGGAGCGGATTGCCGCCGAACCGTTTGACCGCAGACCAGCCGATTAACGCAGGCAGAAACGTAAAGGCCGTGCCTGCAATCAGGTTAATCATATTAGCGAGATCCGCCCACTGCGGATAGACCTGCACAATCGACTTTGTACTGAAGAAAATGCCCTGCGCCGTTAAAATGTTATTGATCCCCATCAAGAGACCCGCCGTGACAATCGCAGGCAATATCGGAATAAAAATATCTGCAAGCGTTTTCACAGCACGCTGCAAAGGATTCATATTTTTTTCTGAAGCCTTCTTCACTTCATCCTTTGTTGACTCGCCAATCCCCGTTTCCTTGACCAGTTCAGCGTACACTTTGTTGACCGTTCCCTGGCCGATCACGACCTGAAACTGCCCGTTTGTCGAAAACGACCCCTTTACAACGTCAATCTGATCAAGTTCCTCTTGATCAACCTTGCTTTCATCTATTAATGCAAAACGCAAACGTGTAACACAATGAGTTGCCGCTGCAATATTTTCAGCACCGCCGACTGCTTCGACAATCTGCCGTGCCGATTTGTTCAGTTCCCCCATGCCAACCCCTCCGTATCCGTTTTTATAACTTGTATATACAACTTATGACTATATTGTATTCCTGTATATACATGTAGTCAACAATTTTTTATAGCGCTTTCATCCTAGTCCGGGAATATCTGAAACAGACAGACAAGGTTACCCTAAAAGTCACAAGCACTTATTGAATAAGACATTGAAAAAGCAGGATAAACGCGATAAAGCGCTTAAGCTCATCAAAGAGCTTGAAGAACATCAGGACAGACCGATCTCTCCCGATTTAAAGGAAAACCTCGATACTCTGACCTTATTAACAGAAGGCTGCTTAAACATCGTATTTAGACAATTTGATTTTGGAAACGGGCTGTGCGGATTTATTTATATCGAAGGAATTGTAAAATCTGAACATATTCAGGATCACGCCCTCCGTCCTTTCTTGAGGCATCTGACGGATCAGATAGATGAACATGAAGAGTCGCTGCAAAACACATTATCGATTTCAAGCGTTGCGTCAGAAACTAGTGTAAGCAAAGTGGCTGCATCCATCATTGAGGGGAACGCGGGTTTATTTGCAGACGGGCATTCAAAATGCCTGATCTTAAAAATAAAAGGCGGTCAAAGAAGAAGCATTGAATAACCGATAACAGAATCAACCATTAGAGGATCAAGAGAGGGCTTCACTGAAAGCCTCAGGGTATAATGTTCAGCACGGCTGATTCCTTTCCCCGCCATCATAGAAGCATTGATTATGGAAATTTCTTTTGAGGCTCTCCGTGAAGAGGGATGCGCCTGCCGAAAACCGTTGGCCAGACGGTCAGCATTCTCGGCGCTCTTGTCATTGGGACAGCCGCTGAAGCGGAAATTGCGTCTGCCCCCATGGTGATTGTCGTATCCTGGATCGTTCAGACCTGATCATCGCACCCTTATGGATTCCGGTCATTATGGTGAAGATAGCTGGTTCGCTTTATATTGTGGTATATGGGCTTTCCTTCTTACACTCAAAAATCGACCTGAAAGCCATGTATACACCAACCGGCATGTTTTCGCTTGTATGCAGCTTTTGGTTCTTCCTGAATACAAATCAGCTGATCGACTTTAATAGAATCAAGCCGATCATTAATAAGGTAATTTCTTTTTTGCTGCCTTTATTCATCTATTTGATCATCAAAAGCAAAGCGATGTTCGGCGCCAAAGCAAAACGCTAAGAATTTTTGGCTTCTTTTGTTTGATAAACAGGGTCCTGTTTCGTTTTCCCTCTATCTTTCAGGTAATACTGTTCAGATGTAAAAAATTCGGTATATAGCGCTTTTACCTTTCTGCTCAATAACAGCAGCGCAATCACATTCGGGACAACAATAAAAACTAATGCTAAGTCCAATATGCCCCAGATGGCTTTTGCTCCGCCTGCGGCACCTATGATAATAGCCGCTAAATAAACGAATTTGATCACGTGTCCTGCCAGCCGCCCGAACAGAAATTCAGCTTGCTTTACGCCGTAAAAAATGACAACCATAATGGTCGATACAACAAAGAAAACGAGAGAAACCGAGACGAAATACCCTCCGCCAGAACCAAAATAGTGCTGAAATGCAGCCGTCGTCAGTGCTGCCGGGTCATTTGAGGCATTCTTCCCTGTCCAGACACCGGATGAAAGGACGATAAAAGCCGTGGTGGTGCAGATGATCAAAGTGTCAATGACAATTCCGATCACAGACCAGAACCCTTGCCTTACAGGGTGATCAGTCTTTGCCGCCGCATGTGCAATCGGGGCTGTTCCCATTCCGGCTTCATTAGAATACAGACCGCGGGCAAATCCCCAGCGAACGGTTTCAGCCAGGGCAGCACCAGCGAATCCTCCAACTGCTGAAGAAGAGGTAAACGCATTCGAAAAGATAAGAGAGAAAAACGCCGGCACTGATGAAAGATTCATCAGAACAATCAGGAGACCGGCTCCCACGTATGCCCCTGCCATAAGAGGCACGACAAACTCTGTTACTTTTCCAATCCGCTTTACCCCTCCTATTACCACTAACCCGATCAAAAACGCAATGCCGATTCCCGCATATATTTTATTGAAAGAAAACGTTTCGGCAAGAGAGACTGAAACCGAATTCCCCTGAACCATAATGCTCGGAATCAGCTCCACGATCAGCGCAACAGAGAAAAATACGCCGAGCCATTTCATGTGCAGCCCTTTTGTTATGTAATACATCGGTCCCCCGACAAATTCCCCCTGCTCATTTTTTTCTCTGTAATGAACAGCGAGCACACTTTCAGAAAACTTAATCGCCATGGCAAATAAGGCAATAAGCCACATCCAAAAAACCGCTCCGGGTCCGCCAAACATAATAGCGGCAGGCACCCCGACAATGTTCGCTGCACCGATCGTTGAGCTGAGGGCTGACGTCAATGCCTGGAGCGGAGTGACTGTGCCCTCTCCTTTCGGCTTTTTTCCTACACTGCCGATCGTCTGCTTCAAAATGTATAAGGGATAGCGAAATTGAAAACATTTCAGCAAAATGGTGAAGTACAATCCCGTCCCCGTCAGCAAGATGATTAGCGGCGGACCCCACAGCCAATCAGATATACGCTCTATCCATTCCAATAGTTGTTCCATCCCATCACCCTTTTTTCGTTTATGAGTCATTTCCCCACAGACGGTTAAACATAAACCTTTTAGACAGAGACCACTGGAACACAAAGAGGATGGCCTTTATCAATCGCCATCCTTCAGACAAGACAAATCAGCTGGAAGAAGGTCTGTTTCGTCCAAGCCGGTCATATACTTTATTCTTATAAAAAGCGGACGCTGGCTTTGAAAACATGCCTTTTTTTTCAACAAGCTTATCAAGCAGCATCTGCTTTTCGTTTTTTTTTCTGATTAATAGCTCACGTTCTTTTTCGTCATAGCATTTTGCGATTAAATGGTCGATGGTCATGAGCTCTTTTTTGAGCGCGCCCTCGTCCTCTGCCATTCCCGCATTTTTTAACATACGGTAGCTCATGCGAAGCGATTCCGGCAAGTGTGCCGCGTCATCCTTTGGCAGCGGTTTTCCCATTCCCGGAAGGTTTTCAAATTCTCCGTCTTTGATGGCACGCTTAATTTTATCTTCAGACACAATATGGGAAAAATCCATCAGTTCACCTCTTTTCATTTATTTCCTTATATTTTATCACACCTCCCTAAGTACCATTTTATTCCTGTGTTTCTAGAAAGAAACCTTATTTTACATTTAGCAATATGTCAAGCGAAACGTTGATTCGACGGCGTTTTTCGCCACTTTCTCCACCCGACGATTTTCACTTTTCTAATCTGCTGATTCGTGTTATATTGGATACGTTCGTTTTTTCTATCGTTTCGCTCGAACTGTGATCGGAAAAAAGGAGTGTAACAATGAAAACATTTATAAAAGAAAGAGGACTGGCCTTCTTCTTAATTGCGGTCGTCCTGTTGTGGATCAAAACGTATGTCGGTTATGTCCTGAACTTCAACTTAGGAATAGACAACACGATACAAAAAATATTGCTTTTTGTGAATCCTTTAAGCTCAAGCTTGTTCTTTCTTGGCTTTGGACTCTTGTTCAAGAAAAAATTACAGCAGACAGCCATTATAGTGATTCATTTTTTAATGTCTTTTTTACTGTACGCAAACATTGTGTACTACAGATTTTTCAATGATTTTATTACAATTCCGGTCATTATGCAGGCTAAAACAAACGGCGGCCAACTCGGTGACAGCGCATTTTCGCTGATGAGACCGACTGACGCCTTTTACTTTATCGATACGATCATTCTGATCATCTTGGCGATCAAAGTGAACAAGCCTGCCGAAACGTCCAGCAAAAAATCGTTCCGAATCGTTCTTGCATCTTCGATTCTTGTGTTCTTAATCAACCTGGCAGTTGCGGAATCAGACAGACCTGAATTGCTGACAAGATCATTCGACCGAAACTATCTTGTGAAATACTTGGGCACGTACAATTTTACGATTTATGACGCTGTGCAGAATATCAAATCCAACAGCCAGCGCGCGCTTGCCGATTCCAGCGACGTGACGGAAGTGGAAAACTACATGAAAGCCAATTACGACGTGCCAAATAACGTGTATTTCGGCAAAGCGGAAGGAAAAAACGTCATTTACGTTTCACTTGAATCTCTGCAGTCATTTATCATCGACTATAAAATTGACGGCAAAGAAGTCACACCATTCTTAAATAAACTGGCTCACGATAACGAAACGTTCTACTTTGATAACTTTTTCCACCAAACGGGACAAGGTAAAACATCTGATGCGGAATTTATGATGGAAAACTCTCTGTACCCGCTGGCTCAAGGTTCAGTTTTCGTAAACAAAGCGCAAAACACGCTTCAATCCGTTCCAGCGATTCTGAAGTCTAAGGATTACACATCTGCTGCGTTCCACGGAAACACGCAGACGTTCTGGAACCGTAACGAAATGTACAAAGCGGAAGGCATCGATAAGTTCTTCGATTCTGCCTACTATGACATGAACGAAGAAAACACGAAAAACTACGGCATGAAAGACAAACCGTTCTTTAAAGAATCAATGCCGCTGTTAGAAAGCCTGCCGCAGCCGTTCTATACGAAGTTCATTACCCTATCTAACCACTTCCCATTCGGAATGGATGAGGGTGATACAGACTTCCCGGCTGGAGACTTTGGTGACTCTGTCGTCAACAACTACTTCCAGTCAGCCCATTACCTTGATCAGTCCATTGAACAATTCTTCAATGACCTGAAAAAAGACGGGTTATATGATAAATCGGTTATTGTGATGTACGGAGACCATTACGGCATCTCTGAAAACCACAATAAAGCGATGGCTAAAGTTCTTGGCAAAGATGAAATCACTGATTATGACAACGCCCAGCTTCAACGGGTGCCGCTCTTTATCCACGCTGCCGGCGTGAAGGGCCAGCAAGTTCATAAATATGCCGGAGACGTCGATGTGGCTCCTACCATTCTGCATTTGCTCGGAGTGGACACGAAAGACTACCTGATGTCCGGTTCTGATATTTTATCTAAAGAACACCGTGAAGTGATTCCGTTCCGTAACGGAGACTTTATTTCACCGAAGTACACGAAAGTATCCGGCAAGTATTACGATACGAAAACCGGAAAAGAGCTTGATGAAGCTGAAATCGACAAGTCAGAAGACTCACTCGTCAAGAAGGAACTTGAAATGTCCGATAAAATCATAAACGGAGACCTGCTGCGGTTCTATGAGCCGAAAGGTTTTACGAAGGTGAACCCTTCCGATTATGATTACACAAAACATGACGAAGATTCTTCCGAAACGTCAACGGATGATGAAGATAAATAAGAAAAAGCAGAGAGGCTAGCCTCTCTGCTTTTTTTATTTCACCGCAGCTCTCAATTCCTCCGCTGCAAATTCGACATTCGGGCCAATGATCACTTGAACCGATTGCCCGCCTGATTTGACGACCCCTTTTGCGCCTGCTTTCTTTAGCAGCGTTTCATCCACTAAAGCGGTATCCTTCACAGTCAGCCGCAGTCTTGTGGCGCAATGATCAATGGTTTGAAGGTTTTCTTTTCCGCCGAGCCCTTTCAGCATGATGTTTTCATTGACATCCTGAACAGTATTTTCATCCAGCACTTCATCCACATCATCGTCTTCGCGTCCCGGCGTTTTTAAATTCAATGCCTTAATCAGTACATAAAACACGATAAAATAGACAGCCGCATAGCATATACCTACCAGAAGCAGCAGCAGCGGTTTTTCTGCAATTCCGTAGCTCAGCACATAATCAATGGCTCCGGCTGAAAAAGAGAAGCCTGAGCGGATGCCGAGCCAGTTGACGATAAATAAAGACAGCCCGGTTAAGACCGCGTGAACAGCGTATAATAGCGGAGATAAAAACATAAATGCAAACTCAATCGGCTCCGTAATCCCTGTGATAAACGCAGTCAAGGCAAACCCGATCATCATTCCCGCAGTTGCTTTCCGTTTTGAAGGCTTTGCAGTCACAACCATAGCTAGACACGCCGCCGGAAGACCGAACATCATGATTGGGAAGAATCCGGTCATATATGTCCCTGCTATCGGATCTTTCGCGAAAAAGCGCGCCAGATCTCCTGTCACTCCGTTATATTCTCCGAATTGGAACCAGAAAATATTGTTCAGCACGTGGTGAAGGCCAAGTGGAATTAACAGCCTGTTGAACAGGCCGAATATGCCAGCCCCGATGCCGCCGAGCCCAAGCATCCATTCTCCAAACTCGTTAATGGCCGATTGAATCGGCGGCCAGACAACTCCGAATATGCCTGCTAAAATGATCGTAATAATGGCTGTTACAATCGGCACAAGCCGTCTGCCGCTGAAGAATCCAAGATATTCAGGCAGCTTTGTATCCTTAAAGCGATTATAGGTGTAGCCGGCAATTAAACCGGCAATGATTCCCCCAAACACCGCCATGTTGTTTGTTTTATCAATTGTCTTTGTCGCCGCGTCAAGCATCAGATATGATATTGCTCCAGACAACCCCGCGGCCCCATTGCTGTCCTTTGAAATGCCAATGGCAATTCCGATCGCGAAAATAAGCGGCAGATGATCAAACACCGCCGTCCCTGCTTGATAGACAAACGGGATATTAAATAAATCCTCTCTGCCAAGCGCAAGGATAATCCCGACTGCAGGCAGAACCGCAATCGGGAGCATAAATGACTTCCCGAGTTTTTGTAAAAATGAAAGCATACCCATCCCCCTCATACCCCTTTTTTTCAAATATACCATATAGGATATCTAGTGATCTATACCAATTTTCCCAGGGTATTTCTTTTTTCCCAAGTCCGTGTGTTTCCTATTTTTAAGACAGTTGTGGTAAGCTTAAACTAGATTATTTAAAAAGAAAGCGGGAATGACAGATGATTGTAACAAACGATCAAGAATTAGAAGGCCTGAAAAAAATCGGAAGAATCGTCGCGCTGGCGCGTGAAGAAATGAAACGGAAGGCAGAGCCTGGCATGAGCACAAAAGACCTTGACCTTATCGGAAAAGCGGTGCTTGATGAACATGGCGCCGTTTCAGCACCTGAGAAAGAATACGACTTTCCGGGTGTGACATGCATCAGCGTAAATGATGAAGTGGCCCACGGCATACCAAGCACTTCCAAAATTTTAAAAGCGGGAGATCTTGTGAACATTGACATCTCCGCTGAATTTGGCGGCTTCTATTCCGACACAGGCATCTCATTTGTGCTCGGTGAAGGAGAAGAACGCCTTCATAAGCTTTGCCAATGCGCGGAAGACGCTTTTCAGAAAGGGCTGCAGCAGGCAAAAGCAGGAAAGCGCCAAAACCAAATCGGAAGAGCCGTTTATCATGAAGCACGCTCTCAAGGCTTTACCGTCATCAAAACCCTGACCGGCCACGGAATCGGCAGAAGCCTGCATGAAGCGCCGAACCACATCATGAACTATTATGATCCGTTTGATAACGCGCTTTTCAAAAACGGCACAGTCATCGCCCTTGAACCGTTTATTTCAACGAAAGCGGAAACGATTGTTGAAGCTGGAGACGGCTGGACGTTCAAGACACCGGATAAAAGCATGGTTGCCCAAGTTGAACACACCATCGTTATCACAAAAGATGAACCGATTATCCTGACAAAACTGTAAAACACATTCCGGGCTGCCGGATGGTTTAACCTCCTCCAATTGCAGGTAAAACATCACTATTCGCAGGAGGAGGTATGGCAATGAACAGAGATCAAGAAAAAATCCAAATTGAAAACGAAATGAATGCAATGCATGGCGCAACAAAAGAAGAAATTTTAAAAGACTTTGAGGAATTTAAAGACTACTTGAGTAAACAAGTGAACAGAGGCAAAAAGCTGGGATTGGATGACGGCAAGCTTGTGAAAAGCGCCGCGATCCTGGGAGACTACCTCGCTAAGCATGAAGAGCCGCACAACAGTGAAGAAATGCTGCTGCAAGAGCTTTGGGGTGTTGCGGATGAAGATGAGAAAAAACATTTGGCACAGCTGCTGGTCAAATTGGTTGATAAGCAATAAAAATACGAGCCGGGCGCATATGCTGCCCGGCTTTCTTGATATTGTCACAGCCCGGCTCTTCCAGATATGCTACACTACTATTATGTCTGTGAAAGGAGCCTTTATCTGCATGTGGTTTATTATTTTTGGCATCATTTTTTTCATTGAAGGCATCATGATGACCGTTTACGGCGTGAAGAAAAAAAACGGGATGCTCACATATATCGGCATTGTTTTCAGCATTATGACATTCGGCGTTGTCATGATCAAACTAACCGGCCATTAAATCATATTCAGCTTTTACTCGGCATATACATACAGAAGAACATTCGTACAGCTAGTGCGAAAGGCTCAGTTTTTCCCGCATCTCTTTTCAGCATCTTTCCATAGATGTTACAATGCCAATCGCTTGGTAAAACCCTCTCCATTGGGAGAGATAGGGAAAGGAGTTTTCTGACATGCATTACGGCAGTAAAGGCTGGTATGTTGAAGAATTAAAAAAGCAGGGGATCACGCACCATGAAGGAAGAAAGCTTCAAAGCTATAAAACCTATTTTCTTGCCAACCTGCTTGAAACAAAGAAAAAATGATCATAAGAATGGTAAAGCCGCGCTCGTTGATATGCGCGGCTTTTTTTCTATTCAACAGGCAGCAGCCTGTCCCTTTTTTTCATAAAGGACGCTATCCAGCTTTCCGACAGTGTGTCTTCACTTAAAATCCGTTCAATGACGGCGAGATTTTTTGCATCATGGTAGTTGATTCGATTTGCGAATTGGACTGATATGTCTTTCTCACCCTTGGATAGCAATTCCAGTTTGGCGCCGGGAGCCACCCTGCCCTCTTCCAGCACGCGAAAATAAAAGCCGGTATAGCCGGTTTGCTGAACCTTGAGCACCATTTCCTTTACGCCCAACTTTTTCGCCAGCTTTACACACGGCTGGCGCGGCTGGCTGACCTGAACAACAGCTTCATCAAGCTTGAACACATCCCCGATGCAAACGTTCTCCTCGGTCAGGCCCGCGACCGTCAGATTTTCACCAAATGCGGCGCTTGGCAACGGTCTTGAGAGAAGCTCTCTCCAAAACGGATAATGTTCGGCCGGGTAGACACAGACAGCCTTATCAGCTCCGCCGTGATTCACGAGATCCGCCTGTCCGTCACCTTCAAAGTTTTCCCGATACAGCATAACAGCGGAATCAGCGGGCTGCTTCATAATGCCGGTTTCGATTTTTTTGCCGTCATACTCAAGCGTCTGCGGCTTTCCGAGATTAAGAGAAAGAACTGGATAGTGCAGTGACTTCATACGAGCACATCCCCTTTACAGGTTGTAAAATGATTGAGTATCATAAAAAGAAAAGGTGATTTTTACATGCTTCAATACCGAATCGTTGCAGGCGGCCGGGTTCAAGGTGTGGGCTTTCGCTATTTTGTTCAAATGGAAGCCGATAAGCGAAAACTGGCCGGCTGGGTCAAAAACCGTGATGACGGACGTGTCGAGATTTTGGCAGAAGGCCCGGAAAACGCCTTACAATCATTTCTTGAGGCTGTAAAGAAAGGCAGCCCTTTCTCTAAGGTTACCGACGTCTCTGTCACAGAATCCCGCAGCCTTGAAGGCCATCATCGATTTTCCGTTGTTTACTCGTAAGGCTTATCCTGATAAAAGTAATTCGGCTTAACGATTGAGTTGTCATAGGAACGGTGGAAGATATGCGTGGCAGCGGGTGAAATCGGCGGAATCAGCCACGTCCAGTCCCCCGTCAGCTTTCTGCCCGCTTCTTCCTCCTGTTCTTCAAACCGTTTAAACTGGCTTGCGGCCGTATGATGGTCAACGATGCTGACACCTTGCTTTTTATACGAGTGCAGTACAGCTTTATTCAATTCAACAAGCGCTTGATCCTTCCATAAATCCGTATTGTAATCAGTAGAAATGCCGATAACGGACGCCACTTTTTTGAGCTTGTCATACCGCTTTTCATCTGCCAGATTTCTTGCTCCGATCTCCGTTCCCATATACCAGCCATTAAACGGCGCAGCATTATAATGAATGCCCCCGACCTCAAGCTTCATATCAGAAATAATCGGCACGCCGTACCATTTCAGCTCCAGATCAGAAAACGCTTCGATTTCAGGATGTGTGATTGGAACCTCGATCACAAGTGAACGCGGCAGCTCATACCAGACCGGCTGTTCGTCGCCTTTCATGCGAAAAATGAGCGGTAGCAGGTCAAAATCCGTTCGCTCTCCGCGCCAGCCAAGCTGCTCGCAGGCTGCGGTCAGGGAACGGGAAGCCGGGTCACCGATTCTTTCCCCGTCTGATTCATATCCAGCGTACCGGATCAGCTGATGATTCCAGATTTCGACTTGCTTTTCACCCTTCTCTTCCGGAGGGAAAATCGTAATGCTCGGCCTGATTTTCCCGTTATTGGTGGCGGTTTCTATGTGATGAAAGAGGGCGTCCCGCACATCCTCCTTCGTCCGGACGTCACGTCTGTCGATGACAGTCAGCGAATTCCAGAACAATCTGCCGATGCAGCGGTTGCTGTTTCTCCAAGCCATTTTCGCCCCGTGCTCGATTTCTTCCTTCGTATGTACATAGCTTCCGGTCCGGTCAATTTCACTTTTAATGCCATCGAGACGGTCTTTCACTTCCTCCTCCTTTCCCAATTCCTGATAGCATGCGGCAATAAACGCTTTCGCTTCGTTCCAGAGTATTTCTTTTTCTTCCAACAAACTCTCCCCTTCAAATCACATTCATGCTTTTCATTGTATCGTTTTTAAGCCGGAAGACAAATGATTTTTCTGTATCTTCTTGGAAAACATAAAAAACACCCGTGTGTCCGCGGGTGTCAAAGAGACGATAAACGATTTGCCAATTCAATTAAGTCACTGCGAAAGTTTTTGCCGGTCATCGGTATGCCATGCCCCGTCAGCAGTGCTTCCGGTTCAAGGCTGGCAAGCTTCTGAATGGATTCGGCAGCAGTCGCTGTGTCAGGCGTGAAATAAGCCGGCGGCCCATGAAGCTCCTGTTTTTGAATCAAGACGTCTGCCATTTTCTCCTGTTCCACTGTAATGACTGCATCACCTGCCACAAGCACGCGCCCGTCCTCGCGGAATAACGAAATATGGCCGGGTGTGTGTCCGGGAGTCGCAATCCACATCCACTCGTCAAGAAACGGTACAGAGCCGTCTTCCGGCAGTGCCTGCACATGTGAGGAAATATCGATGGAGTGCCGCGGAAACAGCGGCGACAGTTTGGCGACCAGCCCGCTCTTACTGTCAGGACGAGCCGGAGGATAATCCTCTTTACCTGTTACATAAGGCATTTCCCGAGAATGGACATAAACAGGAACATCGCAATGCTCAAGGATTTCTTCTATCGCCCCGATATGATCAAAGTGCCCGTGTGTGAGGATAATCGCCTTCAGCTGAAAATCATCGCCGAATCTTTGTTTGGCTTCATTTACAATCATGCCGGCTGATTGAGGCATGCCGGCATCAATTAAAACAAATGAGCGAGGTTCAGAAGGCAGCTGAATAAAATAGACATTCGCAATTTGCACGGTCAGGCCGTGCACCCCTTTTGCCGCTTCGAACCCCGTTCCGCTTCTGACTGAAGTCATCGGCATATAAGGATCACTCATGATGACACCTCCGGTATGTTGTATGCCGTTAGTGTGTGTCATTACGCCTGAATTATCATACGGAAATAGAGATCGCACCGATCAATAGAGCGATAGCCGTCATGACGATCACTGCGAGAACCGCCCATTTCAAGGCGAATTTTTGATGGTCGTCAATAGAAACTCCGACAAGTCCGACAAGCAAATGAGTGGACGGCACAAGCGGGCTAAGCATATGAATCGGCTGGCCGATAATAGAGGCTCTGGCAATTTCCACTTTATCCACACCGTATGCGACAGCCGTTTCTGATAAAATCGGCAGCACCCCGTAGAAATACGCGTCATTCGGCATCAGGAATGTGAAAATGCCGCTTGTTAAGGCCACAATCGCCGGGATCAACCCGCCCATTTGTTCAGGAATCATAGATACGAGCGAAATCGCCATTTCATCAACCATTTTGGTGCCTGTCAAAATCCCCGTAAACACCCCCGCAGCAAAAATCATGGAGCCGATGGCCAGCACGTTGCTGGAGTGTGCTGCGATGCGCTGTCTCTGATGCTCAAGGTTTGGATAATTCACAATCAGTGCAATACAAAACGCAATGACAAACAGTACGGTTAAACTGACTTTACCCGATACCAAACATCCTATTAAAGAAAGCGTTAACAATAAATTAAACCACCAAAGCTTCGGCCGCTTCCACTCATCTTCAACCGCAGCCGCCGGTTCATTGGCATTGGCCGGCTGTTTCAGTTCAATCACACCAAGGCGCTTTCGTTCCGCTTTTCCAAGCACATACGCAACCGCCACCATACAAAGCATTCCGCTTGCAATGACAGGAATCATCGGCCCTGTAAGCTCAGCTGGATCAACCCCCAGCGCGCTCGCCGCCCGCGGCGTCGCGCCACCCCACGGAATCGTGTTCATGATTCCCATGCCGACTCCCGCGATTCCCGCCAGAATAATCGGCCGGATGCCAAGCAGCAAATAGAGAGGAAGCATTGCGCTTGTCGTAATCATATACGTTGTCGAACCGTCTCCGTCCAAGGCGACGAGCATCGTAAGAACCGCTGTCCCGACCACAATTTTTAAAGGGTCGCCTTTGACCATGCTTAAAATTTTGCCAACCATCGGATCAAACAGCCCTGTATCAATCATAATTCCAAAATATAAGATCGCAAACATAATCATGACCGCAGTCGGCGCGACTTGCTGAATCCCCGAAATCATCATGTCCCCAACTTCAGTAAATCCAAATCCGGCGATAAGTGCAAACACAATCGGCGTCAAAACTAATGCTGTCAAAACAGAAAGCCGTTTTGTCATGATCAATGCCATAAACACGAGCATCATGAGAAAGCCTAAAATTGCTAACACATCCATTCCTCCTTAAATGAATCCGCTTACATTTTTTCTCCCTTACTTCCCCTTGCCTTTTTGCCATCGTATGGGAAAACCACTCGCAAGTAAATAATTTGGTTTTTATGTATTTTTAATTTTTTATAACCGTTTTGTTCTTTTTGATCATTTTTGGGCACATCAAAAAGATCCCGGAATGCCGGGATCTTAATTCCCTGTCATAATGCTTTGGTAAAAAGCGGATTGCTGGTCAAGAAACCGTTTCGTTTCCCTGCTGTTCAAATAAAAGCTTTCCCAGTCCAGTTCATTTATTTTCCGCTTCCATTCAGGCGAGGATGTGACCTTCTTTAGCGCTTGATCCCAGAAAGAAATCTCTTCCTCCGACATGTTTTTCGGACCCAAAACCCCTCTCCAATGTGAAAAAACAAACGGAATCCCCTGCTCTTTCCACGTTGGTACATCAGGAAAACCGGGAAGTCTTTTATCAGACGTTACAGCAGCTAACGTGATATCGCCGTGCCGCTCATATGGTTTCGCTTCAGAAAGTGTCATTGAAGCCGCTTCTATCTCATGTCTGATCAGCGCCTGAATGAGCTGTTCACTGCTGTCATACTGCAAAAATTGAATGTCAAAAGAGTCAATGCCGTACATATCTGCCGCTCTGACGAACGAGAGCTGATCATCATTGCCAAGGCCCGGGGCAAAGCCGATTTTCACCTTGCCGGGATGCATCTTAATTTCATTCAGCAAATCCTTGCCGTTAGTTAACGCCGATCCTTTTGGCAATGCAACCGTCTGCCATTCCTTGGAGAGAATGGCGAGCGGAGTAAAATCGTCAATTTTTAATTTGCTTTGCCCAAGAAGATCATTGCTCAGTATTAAACTGGACGTCATGCTGATGGTCTGTTTGCTGCTTTCGTTGACATATTTCCAGCCTTTATCTCCCCCGCCGCCGGGTTTATAGACGATATGAACCTCATCCTTCACGATCTGCTTCTTCCTCAAAACGGCTTGGATCGCCTGCGCTGTGACATCCCAGCCGCCAGAAGGTTCAGCGGGGACGACAATTTCAATCGGCCCGTCAGGCAGGCGCGGCGCAGCCGCCTGCCTGATGTCCCCCTGCATAAAGACCAATAAAGCAATCAATAGAATCATACATTTTTTCATATCTAGTCCGCCGCCAAATAATATTTTCTCTCCGGCCTGCCGATAATCCCGTATTCAAGCTCGGCTCTTGCTTCATCCTTTGCCACAAGGTACTCGGCATAGCGGCGGGCAGTCGTTCGTGACGCTCCCATTTTTTCTCCAAGCTCTTCCGCTGTCAATCCTTCTGACGCAGTTCGAAGCGCTTCCTTAATTTTTCGCAGTGTAATCGAATTAATGCCTGTCGGCAAATCCTCTGCCGGCAAAGATGCCTTCACACTGTTCCCGAAAATATGATCAATCATGGATTGGCTGACCTCTGGCTGAGACAAAAGCAGCTTCCTTTTTTCTTTATACTGAAGCAGCACCTGTCTGAACTTGTCAGCCGTTACGGGTTTGATCAAATAGTGGGCAATCCCTGCCCTGAGCGCTTCCTGCAAATGACGGGTTTCTGTAGCCGCTGTGATGATCATAATATCCACTTCAGGAAATCGGCTTCTTATCTCAGGAATCAATGTGGTCCCAAGCTCGTCCGGCATATAAATATCCAGCAAAAGCAAATCAGCCTTTTGTTTCTCCAAAAGCGCCATTGTTTCTTTGGCATTGGCCGACTTGCCGATAATCTTGAATCCATCAAGCTGTTCAATCAATCTCTCATGGATTTGCGCAACCCGAAAATCATCCTCCGCAATCGCGATGTGAATCAAATGGATTCCCCCTTTATTTCTCCTTCGGTATAAACACAGTGAATACCGCACCGCCATTTTTTTGATTCGCCAGTTCGATCCAGCCGCCCAGTTCACGCACTGAGTCTTTCACATTGGCCAGACCGTAGCCTCTCTTCATCCCCTTTGAGGAATAACCTCTTTCAAACACAGCTTCTGTCTTATCAAGCGGTACACCAGGCCCTGTGTCTGATACTTCGATGACAATATCACGGCCCATATCCGTGATGAAAAACAATACCTCCCTCACGCTTTGATCCGCTACAGCTTCGAAAGCGTTATCAATTAAGTTGCCGATAATCGTAATGAGATGAGACAAGCCGATATGTGCAGGAAGAGGCGCGAGCGAGCTGTTCTCATCAATAGACAGCTTGACCTTCTTTTCCGATGCTTTGCTTATTTTTCCTAATAAAATCGCCTGCACCTGCTGCGAATGGATGTTATGGAATAAAATATCATGCTGCTCATTTTGTATCGCGTATTCCTCTTTAATCAGATCAATGGCTTCATCATACTCACCAAGCTCAAGCAGCCCTAAGATCGCGTAAAGCTTATTTGAAAATTCATGGGTCTGCGCCCTAAGATCCTCTGAATATTTGCGAACCTCTGTCAGTTTATCGATCAGCTTTTTCAGCTCTGTTTTCTCCCGAAAGCTTACGACAATCCCATACGCCTGCCCGCCTTGAGTCATCACTTTCGTATTGATGATAAAAGTTTGATCATTGACGTTTACCTCTTGGTTCGGCAGCATTTCTCCTTGCTCAAGCACACTCTTCAGCTTGGCTCCCGGCATAACGTCATCAATAGGGAGATTGATCACAGGCTCGGGAAGCTTTAGCATCTCGGCCGCCGATACATTCATCATGGTGACGACGCCTTCACGATTGGTGGCAATGATCCCTTCTCGAATTGCGAAAAGCATTGCATTCCTCTCCCGATAAAGAGCCGCGATCTCATGCGGCTCAAGGCCAAGCGTATCCTTCCTGATGCTTTTCGCCAGTGCGGCGGCACCGGCAAATCCGAGCAGCAGCACAAGCACAGCGATCACACTCAAGTTTCTCAGATGCTTTTTGATGCTTTGTTCTGTCTCGGTTTGCAGAAAATCAACAGACACGCTGCCGATCACTTGGCTGTATCCGTTCTGCTCTTTAATAATCGGCGCGCTCCCCCTAATGACTCTTCGTCCATCCGCTTTTGTTTCAGAAACATGCGAGCCGCCAAACAAAATTTCTCTGCTGCGCTCCAGTTTCTTTTGGCCGCTTTTACCCGAGGCGCTCCGAATGTCTCCTTTTT
Source organism: Bacillus sp. LR_5 (assembly GCF_042709275.1). Lineage (NCBI taxonomy): Bacteria > Bacillati > Bacillota > Bacilli > Caryophanales > Bacillaceae > Bacillus > Bacillus sp. LR_5. Next base: position 73,670 of record NZ_JAVAXX010000001.1, read on the forward strand.
CGTCCAACACATAAATGGCATACGCGCCAGTCTGTTCTTTCATTCGTTCAATGACCTCTTGCTTCTCAGCCGCATGTCCGCCTTTTCTCTCAATGAGCTCTTTAGCCGGCGGCATATAAGATATGGTTCTCGCCGTCTGAACCGCCAGCTGCTCTGCCTGTCTCCGTTGTTCCTGTGTATGCTGAACGGCTAACGTAATAGTCAGCACACCAATGACAAAAACCAGCAGAGCCGCAATCAGCCCCATTATTTTTGTTTGCAGGGAAAAATGGAACCGCTTTTTCACCACAGCACCAGCCGTCCTTTCTACCTAGATCATACCATTTTTCATAGGGAATTTTCTCATTTTTCAAAATCCATATCTTTGAAGGTAAACAATAGGAGGAAATATGTTTTGCAGATTAGTTGAATGAAGATAAGGGAATTGCTTTAAAATAAAAAAGGCAGACCGTGTCTGCCTTTTTCTTTCTACCATATTCCTAGTACTTTCCACCATAATCCGCCGATGACAAGCCATACGACAATATGGACGATCGACAGGATAAATCCGATGGACCACCATTTGCTTTGCGGAACGTAGCCTGCTCCGAAGAAGACTGGAGCCGCTCCAGCACCGTAGTGAGTCGTTGACCCGAACAGGTTGCTGAAGAATGCGAGGCTCAGCGCTGCTAAAAGCGGCGGTGCGCCCGCTGCCACGATCACAGCCAAAAATGCTGAATACATCGCGCTGATGTGGGCTGTCGCGCTTGCAAAGAAGTAGTGTGAATAGAAATACACAACAATTAAGATTAAGAATGCCACGATCCAAGAGAATCCTGATACAGAAGATTTCATAGCATTACTGAACCAAGACACCATGCCTAGCTCATTCAGGAAGTTGGCCAGCATGACAAGCGCCGCAAACCAAGTGAGCGTATCCCAAGCGCCCTGTTCTTTCTTAATATCATCCCAAGTCAGAACCTGTGATAATAATAGAACCGCCAAACCGATCAATGCGGTTGTGGTTGCGTCGATGTTGAAGCTGCCGCCAAAAATCCACAGCACAAGCACCAAAAGAAAAACGATAACCATGGAAAGCTCTGATTTTTTGAACGGTCCCATTTCTTTCAGTTTTTCTGTTGCGATTTTCGCCGCATCCGGTGTTTCTTTAATTTCCGGCGGATACAGCTTGTAAATCACAAGCGGTGTGATGATTAAGCTTACAAGTCCCGGTACAATCGCGGCAATTGCCCAGCTTGTCCATGTTAAGTCCACCCCTGCGACATCATGGGCCAGCTTGGCAATCAGCGGGTTCGCCGCCATCGCCGTTAAGAACATAGCAGATGTAATCAGATTCCCCTGAAAACCGGTTTTTAATAAGAATGCGCCGATTTTTCTCTCTGTTCCATTTGCCGGGCTTGATCCGAATGTTTCGGATAATGATCTGATGATAGGAAATATAATGCCTCCTGCACGCGCCGTATTACTTGGAATGGCAGGTGAAAGTATTAAATCACTGAACAGCAGTGAATAAGAAAGTCCAAGGGTTTTTTTCCCGAATTTCTGAACGAATACATACGAAATTCTCGCACCGAGCCCGGTTTTGATAAATCCCCGGGAAATAAAGAATGCGATAACGATAAGCCAGATGGTCTTATTCCCGAATCCGCTTAATGTATCCTCAATTGAAAGTGTTCCAGTTAGTGCAGTAACCGCCAATGCAAAAATTGCAATTGCACCCATTGGCAAGGGCTTGGAGATAAAGCCGATAATTGTCGCGACAAAGATCGCAAACAAATGCCAAGCTTTAGGTTCAAGTCCGGACGGAGCGGGAATAAACCAAATGATTAGTCCCACAGCGACAGTAATTAGCAATGGAACAAGCTTTACTGCTGACTGTTTTCCTGCGTCTTTTTCTGAAGCCATAAATAGGTCTCCTCCTATATACTTGTTTTCCGATCCCCTTTCCCATTCTACTCCTTAACTAAGTTAATAAACATTTTAATTAATTAAAAAAACACAAAGGTGAGCAGCCCTTTGTGTTTTTACATTTCTTAATTTAGTTTACCCGCACCCGCTTGAGATATAACATTCGATTTTACATTCGCGGAAGCATCGATTGTGCCGTGCAGTGACGGTGTCCAGCCGACAGAAGAACTCAGCCCGTTTGCAGCCGATGCGCTGATCTGCGTGCCATTTAGAAGTGTACCTGAGTCATATAAAGCCGTTCCCCCGCTGAATACGCTGATCGTTTTAGCAGCTGGCAGTCCCGGTACGTCAATGACATTGTTTTGAGCGTAGATTTTAGATGATTTTCCGATTCCCCACGCATAGCTGAAGGCATAATCTGAGGAGCTTGTGCTGCCTTCATAATAGTTATTGTATACGTGAACCTGTCCGAAGCGGACTCTCGGTGCGCGCTGGACGATATTTTTGTAGTGGTTATGGTGAAGCGTAATTTTTAATTTGCCATCATCAGATGTTTTGCTGTCGCTTGATCCGAAAATGGAGCTTTTATCATGATCGTGATAATAGTTGTAAGACATCGTGATATAGTTAGCGCCGTTAGAGGCATCGGTTTGGCCGTCATGGTGCTGATATTTTCTGCCGAAATACTTTGGCGATGTGCTGTCCGGACGTGAGCCGTCATTAAATGTACAGTGGTCAATCCATATATGCGTGCCACCGTTTATCGTGATGTTGTCGTATTGTGAGTTCCAGTTTCCTGAGCTGCCGTCAGTCGGATCCCATTGCGGAAAATAATCATAAGCATCCTGGAATTCGATGTTGCGGATGATGACATTATCACTCTTGATCTGGAAGTTTCCGCCCACGATTTTGGCATTTGTCCCTGAACCGACGATCGTCGTGTTTGCAGGAATATCCACCATGACTCGTGCTTTTTGATTTTTCTGAGAGCGTGCTCTCGCCTCTTCTAGTGTCCCCGACGGCTCCTTTTTGCCCCATGTGCTAGGATCATAGGCTTTCAAATATTTGTCCAAATCGTACTCTGGATCTTTATAATCATTTAAACCAAGCGGCTTCAGATTGTCATCGACGTTCATGTCAATCGTTCCCTTAATATAAATAATTTTTGGCGTTGTGTTGGTGTCCTTGCCTAATGCCGAGACAAGCTGGTTTCTGTTGCTGACGGTATACACATTCGAGGACGACGCTTTTGATCCGCCTGTTGTACCGGTCGAGTACGCGCCCCAGCCATCATTTGATCCTAATGTCTGATGGCCTAAATCCGCCGCGTTCGCGCCAGCTGGAGTCAACCCTAACAGCAGAGCCGTGGCTAACATCACTTTTTTCATTCACTATGAACCCCCATTTTCTATTTTGTGAGATTATATTCCAATTTCTCACAAAGATATGATAGCAAATTGAGGGACATCCAGAACCGAAAATGTTCCGCTATCTTATTGCGGCATTCTGCAAAACTACACCGCAAAGACCGCAAAAAAACCCAAAAAGCCGAAGTTGGCCTTTTGGGTTTTTTCCCTGCATTACGCCCAGGATTTCACTTTTTCATTATCGGTCACAAAGAGAAGCACTTTCCCTTCATCTAAACGTTTTTCGAATTGAGCGGCTTCATCCTCAGAAAAACCGATTTCATGAATTTTATTGCGGAGCTCGTCCCCTTTTTTATTAAACACGTTTCCTACCGCATGCTTGATACCCGTTTCTTTGGCTCCGATCGTGTTGGCGTTCGTGTTGTCTGCCAGCCGTTCCGTTCTGTCATCGTCGTGAGCTAAGACGTATACATCTTCTTTCGCAACACCCATTTGCTGTAATTCTTCTACATCCTTCATGAGCTGTTCGTCGTTTGTATACTCTTTTACAACTGGTTTCATTCCGACATTCCTCCTTCATGATTACTATATTTCTTTCATACCCGATCACCTATGGACGAAACAGATTCCAGAACATTGAATAGAAAAACAGGAAGAATGGTAGTAGCCATTTATTTTCGGCCCATGGTAAAGTGGTAGGAACGGAACTATTTTCAGAAAAGTCAAAATCAAAGAGAAACCGCTGCGCGGAGCAAACGATCATGAATTGCACTTTATCCGTACAAGCAGGAGGTATGTCTAATGCAATATTTTTCACCAGTACAGCAATATAATGCATGGGTTGTGAGTGATTTAGTCAAACAGATTTTTCATCAGCGATCCGGCTGTTCACCCGGAATTCACGAGCTTGCGGTCTTTGCTGAGGAACATTTTCATATCGATATCGACTTTGTTTTCTCGATTATTATGAATATCGGCGACATTGAATTCGCACTCGCAGAAGAAATAGAAAAGAAATTGTCCGGCTATCTCGGCGCTCTCCTTCCATATGTCAACGCTGAAATGCTCGAAACCTCTAAAACCAATGCCAATGCGTTTTTATCCCGCAGACACGGCAATGCTGTATACCATTTATTTGTGTCTGATGATGCTTTCATGAGAAAGCAGTAATACCGAAGCTTTCTTTACTAAAAAAATATTGACATGATGAGCCATGCTATTATAGTGTTTACATGTGATAATGATTCTCATTACTAAATCTAAAAAAAGGAAGAATGACATGCGCACCTATTCTAACAAGTTGATTGCCATCATGAGTGTTTTATTAATCGCCTGCTTCATTGTATCCGGCTGTTCATCCAGCCAGAATAACAGCGGGAGCAGCGAAAACAAGTCTAAGGATTCCAGAGTGATCCATGACGAAGAAGGAAAAACGACAGTAAGCGGCACACCTAAGCGGGTGGTAGTGCTTGAGCTTTCATTCTTGGATGCCGTTCACAATCTTGGCATTACGCCGGTGGGCATCGCCGATGACAACAAAAAAGATATGATTAAAAAGCTTGTCGGCAGCTCCATTGATTATACATCTGTAGGCACACGCAGCGAACCAAATCTTGAGGTCATCAGTTCCTTGAAGCCTGATTTAATTATCGCTGACGCTGAGCGCCATAAAAACATTTATAAACAGCTGAAACAAATCGCCCCGACGATAGAATTAAAGAGCCGGGAAGCGACATATGACGAAACGATCGACAGCTTTACAACCATTGCTAAAGCATTAAATAAAGAAGATGAAGGAAAAGAAAAGCTTGCCGAGCATAAAAAAGTCATCAACGATCTAAAAGCGGAACTCCCGAAAGACGAAAACCGCAACATCGTTCTCGGGGTTGCAAGAGCAGATTCCTTCCAGCTTCATACGTCATCATCTTATGACGGAGAAATCTTTAAAATGCTTGGCTTTACACACGCTGTGAAGTCAGATAACGCCTATCAAGAGGTCAGCCTCGAGCAATTGAGCAAAATCGATCCTGATATTTTGTTCATCTCAGCCAACGAAGGCAAGACAATTGTAGACGAGTGGAAAAAGAACCCGCTCTGGAAAAATCTCAAAGCGGTGAAAAACGGACAAGTCTATGATGCGGACCGTGACACTTGGACAAGATTCAGAGGCATCAAGTCTAGTGAAACAAGCGCCAAAGACGTGCTTAAAAAAGTGTATAATAAATAGGACAAATGAGAAGCGAGGGGAAATCCTTGCTTCTTCGTTTTTGCAACCAGACGCAGTAAGGAAGTGAGACTGTTGTATCATTCACCCAAACGGCGCTCATCATCAAGACTGATGATGTTCATCATCGCACTGATCATTTTGATATTCGGGCTTGGGCTGAATCTTTCAGTAGGAGCCTCAGACATCGGCATCATAGATTCATTGAAATATCTTTTTGTATGGGATGGTTCAAAGGAACAGCTCATCATCTCTACTCTTCGCCTTCCCCGCACATTGATCGGCGTTTTCGTCGGCGCCAGCCTGGCCGTAGCAGGGGCGCTGATGCAGGCCATGACCAGAAACCCTCTGGCTTCACCTCAAATTTTCGGTGTGAATGCGGGTGCATCGCTTTTTGTCGTTGCTTCTCTCGTCATTCTGCCGGCATCGCCCTATTCTTCCGTTGTATTCGCTTTTGCGGGTGCGGCTGCAGGCGGCGCGATTGTGTATATGATTGCCTCATCCGGCGGAATGACACCTGTCAAGCTGGCATTGTCGGGAATGGCGGTGCATCTGTTCCTCTCCTCCATGACACAGGCCATCATTATTTTAAATGAGTCGGGAGAGGATGTTCTGTACTGGATGACAGGCGCGATTGACGGAAGCAATTGGCAGGACGTCATGACCATCGCTCCGTTTTCTGTCATCGGCATCGGGCTTGCCCTCGTGTTTTCCGGTTCTGTTTCTGTACTTGGTCTCGGAGACGAAACAGCAAAAGGGCTTGGGCAAAATATGAACGGCATCCGGATTCTGATCAGCTTTATCATTTTAATTCTATCCGGTGCTTCTGTAGCTGTCGCCGGGCCGATCGGCTTTGTCGGACTGCTCGTTCCACATATTGTCCGCAAGCTGATCGGAGAACATTATCAATACGTGCTTCCGTTTTCGGCGCTGCTCGGTGCCATATTGCTGGTGTACGCAGATGTTCTGGCCAGGTGGATTGCATTTCCTTATGAATCACCGGTCGGCATCGTCACCGCGATTATCGGAACACCGTTCTTCTTATATTTGGCAAGGAAAGGGCGAAATCTGAAATGAAGAAAACAACCAGAAAACAAAAACGCCCCTTGCTGGCGATACTCATATTGGCCGTGATTCTGATCGTTCTGTCCGTCATCAGCATCGGCTTCGGTGCATTATACATTTCACCGGATGCGGTAGTGACGAACTTGTTGGGACTGGATCATTCCTTTGAATTCATCATCCAGCAATACCGCCTGCCACGGATTATATTAGCGATTTTGGCCGGTGCCGGGCTTGCCGCGGCCGGAGCGATTTTGCAGGGTGTCATCCGCAACCCGCTCGCTTCCCCGGACGTTGTCGGCATTTCAAAAGGGTCCGGACTTGCGGCGATGGCTGTCATTCTGATCTTTCCTGAATCGCCGGTGTACGTGCTTCCGTTCTCTGCATTTGCCGGAGCAGCCATTATTGCTGTACTATTATTAATGATAGCCCGCAAAAAAAGCATTCAGCCCTCTTCATTGGCTTTATCAGGCATTGCCTTAGGCGCGGTTTGCCACGCCGGGATGCAATATATGATGGTCAAGTTTCCGGGCGACGTGAATGCTGCACTCATTTGGCTGACAGGGAGCCTATGGGGAAGAAACTGGGAAGAAGTCAAGCTGCTTGCACCATGGCTTTTGGTTCTTTTTCCGATCGTCTGCATTCTCATACCGAAGCTGGATCTTATGTCACTCGGTGATGAGCTTGCGCAGGGTCTCGGCGAAAACGCAAACCGGCTGAGATTCATCCTGATTTTCACCGCGGTTGCACTGGCGGGAAGCTGTGTAGCCGTCGTCGGCTCAATCGGTTTTATTGGCTTGCTTGCTCCGCATATCGCCAGACGGCTTACCGGAGAAAAAGCTAAATATTTACTGCCTGCATCAGCATTGATTGGTGCTATTATATTATTAATTGCAGATACGTTAGGGCGCGGCATCATGCCTCCGGTTGAAATACCGGCCGGAATATTGACAGCCGTGATCGGCGCGCCTTATTTTTTATATTTATTGAAGTTCGAAGCGAGGAAACAGTAGGGAGAGGATACCATGGGAAAACTGGCTGCAGACCAGCTCACTCTTTCATATGACAGTACAGTGATTATTGACGGAGTCGATTTAAAGATAGAAGAAGGAAAAATCACTGCGCTCATCGGCGCCAATGGCTGCGGGAAATCAACAATCCTCAAATCGCTCGCCAGGCTGATGGCTCCAAAAAGCGGTACGGTCCTATTGGAAGGAAAAGATATACACCGCCAGCCATCAAAAGAAGTCGCAAAAAAACTGGCCATTCTTCCTCAATCTCCTCAGGCTCCTGAAGGATTGACGGTTGAGGAATTATGCTATTTCGGCAGACATCCTCACAAAAAGCTGTTATCCAAGCATACCCAAGAGGATCACGACATGGTAGAGTGGGCGCTGGACGCAACGGGCATGATTGATCTGAAAGAACGGACACTGGATGCCCTGTCAGGCGGCCAAAGACAAAGAGCATGGATTTCCATGGCGCTTGCGCAAGGCACTGATTTGCTTTTGCTTGATGAACCGACCACGTATTTAGACATTTCACACCAGATTGAAGTGCTCGAGCTGCTGAAAAAGCTAAACCGCGATCATGGCCGCACCGTTGTGATGGTGCTCCATGATTTAAACCAGGCCGCTCAATATGCTGACTATCTGATCAGTGTGCTGGACGGAAAAATATACAATGCCGGAACACCGGAAGATGTGTTTACCCAGCCGTTTTTCCGTGAAGTCTTCGGCTTGGAATGCTGCATCATGAGAAGCCCGATCGACCAGAAGCCCATGTGCCTGCCGACGGGCCTGTGCCCGAAATTACGGGCGTAATGAAAAGGAGAGGAAACCCTCTCCTTTTTTCTATGCCTGCGTACCTTTTGTATTTCATCACTAGTCCGTGTTACATTGGTGTCAATCAAGTAATAGGAGGATGAATATGACAAAAACTCAACAGCAGATTCAATTAGCCAGACGTCCGCAAGGGGTTCCCGTTCATGAAGACTTCCGCTTTGAAACGATCCCCGTCCCTGAACCCCAACAGGGTGAAGTGCTTGTCAAAACGCTTTATGTATCGGTTGACCCTTATATGCGCGGCCGTATGCAGGATACGAAGTCATATGTTGAACCGTTCGGCTTGGATGAAGCACTCTCTGGCGGGGTTATCGCTGAAGTCGTGTCAGACGGTGAGCATCTGAAAAAAGGCGATATCGTCATCGGAAACCTCAGCTGGCAGGAATTTTCGGCTGTCAGCGAGTCTGCCTTGCGAAAAATTGATACAAGCCTCGCTCCCGCTTCGGCCTATCTCGGCATTTTGGGAATGACCGGCTTGACGGCATATTTCGGACTGCTGGACATCGGGCGCCCGAAAGAAGGTGAAACCGTGGTCGTCTCCGGAGCTGCGGGAGCCGTCGGTTCAGCGGTCGGGCAAATTGCCAAAATCAAAGGCGCGCGAGTCGTCGGCATCGCAGGCTCTGATGAAAAAATAGCGTATTTAAAACAGGAGCTGCAATTTGACGAAGCCATCAATTACAAAACAGCAGAAGATATCCAGAAAGCGCTTGAAGACGCTTGTCCTGACGGTATCGATGTGTATTTTGACAATGTCGGCGGGCCGATTTCAGATGCGGTCATGAACCTGCTCAATGAATTTGCCCGCATTCCGGTGTGCGGCGCCATTTCTTCCTACAACGCGGAAAGTGAAGCAGATGACATAGGACCTCGCGTCCAATCGAAGCTGATCAAAACGAAGTCTCTAATGCAAGGGTTTATTGTAGGCGACTACTCCGATCGCTTTTCTGAGGGAGCAAAACAGCTGGCCGAATGGCTGAAGGACGGAAAGCTCCATTACGAGGAAACCATCACAGAAGGCTTCGAAAACATTCCTGACGCGTTTCTCGGCTTATTTAAAGGCGAAAATAAAGGAAAACAGCTGATCAAAGTCAGTGATCCGAGCTGACATGATAATGAAAACAAGGAGGGCTTTTTGCCCTCCTTGTTTTTGTGTATGGTCAGGTCCGAAGAATCAAAGTGAGAAAGCCATCTTCATCAGGTTCTTCCATAGTAAATCCAGCTGCTTGAAAGCAAGCCAAACTGATTCGATTGTCTTCTTCAATGCATGCAGCCCATTCCCGCACTCTAGTAAAATCAGGGTCATTCAGCAGTTTTTTTAATATCTGTTTTCCGTACCCTTGAAGCCGGCACAAAGGATTTACGATCAATCCAATATACGCCCGCTCCTCCACGAACTCCATAACGACCATCCCTGCCGGCAGCTGCCCGTCATATGCCATGATGACAGTATTGTCTTCATCTTTATTCACTCGTGCATACCACACATCTAATGGCAGCATCCCATCCATTCTTCGCATGGTATCCTCATTTTCGAACCAGTGTTCAAGAATTTTCAGCTCAGGCTCCTTCAATATTTGAAATCTGTCTATTGAAGCCATCTCCTCACCCCGCACGAACCTTTTTCTATTATTTTACAACAAAAAGAAGGGCTTTCCGCCCTCCTTTTTATTTCGTCTTCAATTTTCCGCCTGCATAAACAGCTTCACTCAGCTCCACGCCAAGCTTCTTCGCCATTTTTTTCAGCTTTGATTCTTCCAGTTTCGTTACGAGGCTCAGCACGTTGCCTTCTTTCCCAGCCCGTCCTGTTCGGCCTGATCTGTGAACATAGCCGTCTTCGTCAGGAATATCAGCATGAATCACGTACGGCAGCTTTTCGATATCCAAGCCGCGCGCGGCAATGTCAGTCGCCAGCAGCAGCGGAAACTCGCCCTGTTCAAACGCTTTAATGATCTTCGCCCGCTCCATCTTTTTCGCCTCACTGTGAAGAATGCCAAGATCCACATGATGGTACGCCAGTTTTTCCGCGTATACGCTCAGGTTTCCGATGTCTCTCACAAACACAAGCGCCTGCATGCCTTCAAGTCTTGAAAGCTTTTGCAGCAGCTTTACTTTGTCACGCTGGTCACAAATGAGGTATTGGTGCTTCACTTTGCCTGCTTCCGCTTTGCTTCTAGCCACATTCAGAATCTCAGGCTCGTGCGTCAATTCACGGAGCACGTCTTCTGTTTCCTTTTTAAGAGTGGCAGAAAAACATAGAAGCTGCCGGTCTCTTAATGTCGTTTTAATGATCTGCTTGATCGTTTCGCGATGCTCCGGCAGGACAAGCTGATCCGTTTCATCCAGTACAATCGTTTTCACTTCATGCATTTTGAGTTTCTTCGTTTTAATCAGTTCAAACACCCTGCCCGGCGTACCAACAATGATATGCGGATGTTTCTTCAGCTTTTCGACCTGCTTCTTCACATTCGCCCCACCGATTAAGGAAGCCGCGCGCAGCTCTGAGCCCGCTTTCCAATCCTGAATCACCTGAAAAATCTGCATCACCAGCTCACGCGAAGGCGCTAAAATCACCGTCTGCGGATGCTTCTGATCTGGTTTGATCCGTTCCAAGACCGGCAGTGCGTATGCAAGTGTTTTGCCTGTGCCTGTCGGAGATTCCGCGATGACATCCTTTCCGTCCATAATCAGCTGTGCTGCCTGCTCCTGAACAGGGGTTGGCTTTTGAAAGCCGGAAGCATTCCAATTCTCTTGTATAAATGATTGTGCATTATGTAAAAATGGCCAAGTTTGCGTCATTTTTGTTCTCCTCAATTCCTGAAATCTATTCCATAGTATCTCAAAACCTCGCCCGGAACGCAATTTTTCTTTTTCTTTCCTATACCTTTCAACATTCCGATTCCTCCTTTATAATCAAAAGGGTGAATATTTCACGCCGATTGTGCGTGTTCAAACGATAGAGGTGTAAACATGAGTATTTTATCTGTAAAGGATTTAAGCCACGGCTTCGGTGACCGGGCCATTTTTAATAACGTCTCCTTCCGCCTGTTAAAAGGCGAGCACGTCGGACTGATCGGCGCAAATGGTGAAGGAAAATCAACCTTTATGAATATTATTACCGGAAAGCTTGAACCTGATGAGGGAAAAGTCGAATGGTCAAAAAATGTCCGTGTCGGCTATCTGGATCAGCATACCGTGCTGGAAAAAGGAAAATCCATCCGTGACGTCCTGAAAGACGCATTCCATTATTTATTTGCGATGGAAGAAGAAATGAACGAGATTTACAACAAAATGGGTGAAGCTGATCCCGACGAGCTCGAAAAGCTGCTTGAAGAAGTCGGCGTGATTCAAGACGCGCTGACGAACAATGATTTTTATATCATTGATTCCAAGGTGGAAGAAATCGCCCGCGGCCTCGGCTTGAGCGATATCGGATTAGAGCGCGATGTCACCGATCTGAGCGGCGGACAGCGCACCAAGGTTCTTCTCGCCAAGCTTCTCCTTGAAAAGCCGGAAATTCTGCTTCTCGATGAGCCGACCAACTATCTTGATGAGCAGCATATCGAATGGCTGAAACGCTATCTGCAGGAATACGAGAACGCGTTCATCCTGATTTCCCATGATATTCCGTTCTTAAACAGCGTCATCAACCTGATTTATCATGTTGAAAATCAAGAACTGACACGCTATGTCGGCGACTACCATCAGTTTATGGAAGTCTACGAGGTGAAGAAACAGCAGCTTGAAGCGGCCTACAAAAAGCAGCAGCAGGAAGTCGCAGAGCTGAAGGATTTCGTTGCCCGCAACAAAGCCCGTGTCAGCACGAGAAACATGGCGATGTCCCGCCAAAAGAAACTCGATAAGATGGATATGATCGAGCTGGCGGCAGAAAAGCCAAAACCGGAATTCCACTTCAAGCCGGCGAGAACGTCAGGCAAGCTGATTTTTGAAACGAAGGATCTGGTGATCGGTTACGATTCCCCGCTATCACGTCCGCTCAACCTCCGCATGGAGCGCGGCCAAAAAATCGCTCTTTACGGCGCAAACGGGATCGGAAAAACGACCTTGCTGAAAAGCCTGCTTGGCGAAATCCAGCCGCTTGAAGGCTCTGTAGAACGCGGCGAGCATCTCTATACCGGCTATTTCGAGCAAGAGGTCAAGGAAACAAACAACAATACGTGTATCGAAGAGGTATGGAGCGAATTCCCTTCTTACACGCAGTATGAAATCCGAGCCGCTCTGGCAAAATGCGGACTGACGACAAAACATATCGAAAGCCGCGTCTCCGTATTAAGCGGAGGCGAAAAAGCAAAAGTCAGATTATGCAAGCTGATCAATTCAGAAACAAACCTGCTGGTGCTCGATGAGCCGACAAACCACTTGGATGTCGACGCAAAGGAAGAGCTCAAGCGCGCCCTCAAAGAATATAAAGGCTCGATTCTGCTCATTTCCCACGAGCCAGAGTTTTATATGGATATCGCGACAGAAACATGGAACTGCGAGTCTTGGACGACAAAAGTGCTTTAAATCGAAGAAAACCCGCCTGCTGAAGGGCGGGTTTTTTACTGCCATTTTTTCTGAACGATTCTCGGGAGCTCTCTGTCTTTTAAAATGAGCTGCAATGGCGATGTGAATTCATCAAGTGTCAGCTCTCTTTTCATCAGCCCATGCGGTGAACCATTCAACCGAAAAGCTGTTTTTCATGACGCTGTGTATGTAATGATAGAGCACCTGTAAACACTTCTGATCATATTCGTCAGGCTTTGCCTTATCCATGGCAAACGTCCCCTCTTCAGCATGAACCATCACCTGATATGGCAATCGTAAATGAACGGATACATCCTCAGTTTCTTCAAGATAAATGCCCGCGGCGTCGATGCCTGACCGAAGCGGATGTCCTTTCCTGCACCAATTCGATTATAATGCCATTATAACGAATAATACTTACTGATAGTGAAGGGGTATAACATGATCATCGGCAAAAAAGAATTCAATGTAAATGAACTTCAAAACACCATTCGATCAGCTTGTGCAGAGGATGCACAGAAGCTGTCTGCATTAAGGCTGAAAATTGATGGAGAAACGGAATACATGGATCGCGAGAAGGGTGAGGATTTCATAGATGCATCGAGTTTTGAACAACGGATAAAGGAAGATACTGAGAAAGAGAGAAACTTATTTTTAGTTGCTGAAGTGCAGGACAGGCTCGCGGGGTTTTCCAGATGTGAGGGAACTGATTTAAAGCGATCCTCGCATAAAGCGGAGTTCGGTGTATGCGTGTTAAAAGAATTTTGGGGTTATGGCATCGGGAAGCATCTTTTACAGCAATCTCTCTCTTGGGCGGATACCAACGGAATTAAAAAAATCTCACTGAATGTCCTGGAAACAAACGAAAGAGCCATTTCACTATATAAGACGTACGGATTTGAAGCAGAAGGAATCTTAAAAAAGGAGAAATTGCTTTCTGACGGAAACTACTACAATACGGTTGTAATGGGAAGGTTCCATGATTAAAAAAGACACTGCATCTGTGCAGTGTCTTTCGTTATTAATGACCCGCCTTAACTCCGGCAAGATGTTTACGTCCCATGAGAAGGACAAGCATGCCGACAAAAACGACGATTCCGCCTACTGTATATGGTGTGCTTGCGGTGAAGTGTTCTGACAGCATTCCCGCAATCCACGGAGCGAGTGCGCCGCCGATGAAGCGGACTGAGCTGTAGGCTGAAGACGCGATTGATCGTTCAACAGGCGCAGCCCCCATCACAGCTGTCGTCATGATGGTGTTGACCATACCGAGGACAGCACCGGCGACAACGATACATGTAATAATCAATGTCTGATGATCTGTCCAGATTCCCATGATCATGAGAATGGCCGCAAAGGCAATAAAGAGAACGACGAGTGAACGCACTGTGCCCAGCGCTTTGTGCACGAGCGGCGCCGTAAAGACTGACGTAATCGCCAGCAGAAGGCCCCAGCCGAAGAAGACATATCCGAGACCGTGTTCATCTAAATCCAGTACGAACGGAGAATAAGCAAGCAAAATAAAAAATCCAAAGTTGTATAAGAACGCAGATACCGCCATCGTCAATAGCCCTTTATATTTGAGCGCCTTCATGGCATCAAACACACCGACGCGTTTTGCCGGTTTTGGCAATTTCGGCAGCATGAAAGAAATCGCAATTAACGCTATAAACATCAGGACAGATACCCCGAAGAACGGTGCGCGCCATGACATGCTTCCAAGCTCTCCGCCTGCAAGCGGCCCGACAGAAATCCCGAGACCGAGCGCAGCCTCATACAAAATAATTGCTTGGGCGCTGCCCCCGACTGACACGCCGACGATAACCGCAAGCGCTGTTGAAATAAACAAAGCATTACCTAATCCCCAGCCGCCGCGATAGCCGACTAGCTGAGCAATTGAACTTGAGCTGCCGCCAAGCGCCGCAAACACAATAATAAAAATAAGTCCGAGAATTAATGTCCATTTCGCGCCGATGCGGCTGGAAATGGCTCCTGAGAAAAACATCATAAATCCGGTAACAAGCAAATAACTTGTAAACAAGAGTGATACTTCACTAGGTGAAGCATGTAATTGTGCGGCAATTGCCGGAAGAATTGGATCGACCAGCCCGATTCCCATAAAGGAAATCACACAGGCAAAAGCGACAGCCCATACAGCTTTCGGCTGACTGAGCAAGCCCGTTTTCTGATTCACTTGTTTTGTCTTATCCATTTGACCTGACCTCCATCTTTATTCCATTAAAAGAAACGCTACAAAAATAGCGTTTGGCAAACTTTCATTCGATTGATTGAATGGCACGTTCCGCTTTACCTTTCATGCCTTGCAGGCGTTCTTTAAAGCTTTCGAATGTGCGGATTTTCTCATCAATCAAATCCAACTGGTGATTCAGGGTTTCCTGAATTTCCTCCAGTTTTTCTTTCCGTTCCTTAGGATCCAGTGACAACAAATACCCCTCTTTGTTTAACTCTAGCTGGCGGCTGGTTTCCATGAAATGCTGAAGCTCCTGAAGGGAAAAACCGAGCACCTCTTTTGTGCTGATGACTTTCTCAAGCTCCTCCATATCATCCTCTGAATAAAGCCTTACGCCGCCGTCTGTCCGTTTCGGCGCTGGAATCAAGCCGATTTCTTCATAAAACCGGATGGTCCGCTTAGTCAGCCCGCTTCTTTTGGCTACTTGGTCAATCTTCATCCATTCCAAGGTAAATCCCCCTTCGCCGTTTCTGTTCCCATTATACACCTTTTGAACCTTAACGTAAACGTTAAGTTTTAAAAATCAATAAAAAAGACGAGTGCATCAATCACCCGTCTTTCACTATCCTGTTTAAGCCAAACTTCCTGTCACTGACAGAGGCTGCTTTTGAAGGCTTTCAGAAAGCAATTGATACGCAATCACTTTCTTCTTGTACTGCTTCACGACGTCGATATGGTCGTCATAGCTGTATACAAACAGCTTCACATCTTTTTTGCCTTTTTTCGTATCTATCACCAGCGGCGTGCCGCCGTTTTCCGGATGTAAAAAACGCTCTTCGTCACCTGGGTATATATAATACTTTTCCAGGAAGACAGCTTCGTTAAAATGGTCAATCACTTTCTGTTTCTCTTCACCCTCGAGACGTTTTCCATCTAGGGAGAGAACAGCATTTTCGTCACTCAGCTTGGCGTGCACTGCGAATTTGCTGAGCAGCCATTCCATGACGCCTGTTGGAAGACAGGTTAATACGATTTTCACCAGACTCATGAGGATTAACATCACGATCGTCCATGTCATACTTCATCATCTCCGTTAGTTTTCCATGTGCCGCTGACACACAATTCCATCCTATCATAAGCTGGCCGGTTCGTTTTTGTACATTATGTGAAAAAAGCGCGGCCTGCTGCGGGCCGCACTTTTTTAGCTTTCCAGCTCTTCTATCATGAGAGACAATTCTGTCCAACGGTCCATAGCAGCCTCAAGCTCTTCCGCTGTTTTGGCCTGTTCGGCCATCAGCTCTTGGATTTTTCCGAAATCGCTGCCTGCTGCGGCGATATCAGCTTCGAGCTGCTCATGCTTCTCTTCTAACTGGGCAATTTTATCTTCGATGCCGTCCCATTCAAGCTGATCTTTGTAAGAAAGCTTTTTTCTTTTTTTCTTTGGCTCGGCTTCAGCCAGTTTGACTTCAGCCGCCGGTTTTTCAGCGGTTTTCTTCGCTTTTGACTCCTCCATATAGTCGCTGTAGGAGCCTTGGAAGCGGGAAATGACGCCATTTCCTTCAAACACAATCAAACGGTCGACGACACGGTCAAGGAAGTAGCGGTCATGGGATACGGTGATGACGACGCCAGGAAATTGATCGATATAATCCTCTAGGACACTTAATGTTTCAGTATCCAAATCGTTCGTCGGCTCATCGAGAAACAGGACATTCGGCTCCTGCATGAGAACCTGAAGCAAGTATAAACGGCGTTTTTCCCCTCCGGACAGCTTGCGGATATACGTCTGCTGCATCGAACGCGGGAAGAGGAAACGCTCCAGCATTTGTTCAGCTGTAATGATATCGCCATCCGCTGTTTTTACGACCTCCGCCGTTTCTTTTATATATTCAATGACCTTTACCTCGCCATTCATTTCACTGTGATCCTGAGTATAGTAGCCGATTCTGACCGTCTGTCCGATCGTAATATGGCCGCCGTCTGGAGTATGACGGCCGGCAAGGGTGTTTAACAGCGTTGTTTTTCCGATGCCGTTCGGTCCAATAATCCCGATCCGTTCACCCGGTATGACCAATTCATTAAAGCGGTCGACGAGCACGCGGCCGTCATAAGCGATCATCACGTTCTCCGCTTCAATGACCTGTTTGCCAAGACGGTTGGAGCCAATCGCAAAGTCGAGTGAGCCCGATGACTGGGGGCCTTTCTGCTCCTTAAGCGTCTCCACTCGGTCAATTCTCGCCTTTTGTTTTGTGGAACGGGCTTTCGCTCCCCGTCTGAGCCAGGCCAGTTCGCGGCGCAGCAGGTTTTGCCGCTTCGTTTCCTTTTGCTCAGCCTGCGCTTCCCGTTCCGCTCGTTTTTCTAAAAACACTTCATAGTTGCCTTTGTACGTGTAGAGGCTGCCTCGTTCTAACTCATAAATGCGGTTCGTGACACGGTTTAAGAAATACCTGTCGTGCGTCACCAGCATGACGGAGCCGGGATATTGACTTAAATATCCTTCAAGCCACTCAATCGTTTCATTATCCAAATGGTTCGTCGGCTCGTCTAAAATGAGCAGATCAGCTGGCTGTATTAAGTTTTTGGCAATGGCCACCCGTTTTTTCTGGCCGCCTGAGAGCTCGTTGACTGGCTTTGTTACGTCGTTGACGCCCAGCTTAGACAATACGGTTTTCGCCAGGGTGTTCGCATCCCACGCGTTGTTCGCATCCATTTTCGCCTGCGCCGCCAGCAGGTGCTTCTGGCGCTGTTCATTTTCGGGATCTTCCCCCAGTTCATACAGCGCTTTTTCATATTCACGCAAGGTTTTCATCACAGCCGATTCACCGGAATAGATATGCTCCAGCACAGTTTGCCCCGCAGGCAGCTTCGGGTCTTGATGAAGAAATTCGACGTGCACACTGCCGGATTTCGTAATTTCTCCCTCTTCAATAGATTCCAAGCCGGCGATCACTTTCAGCAGCGTTGATTTTCCTGTTCCATTCGGTCCGATTAATCCGATTCTCTCATTCTCTTCAATATGAAAGGAGATATGGTCAAATAATGTTTTATCTCCGTATGTTTTGTAAATATTTTCCGCTTTTAATATACTCATGATTCCTATCAATCCTCACGTAAGTTCATGTGTACATTTTAAATCAGCCGCTGGAATAAAACTAGTAAAACGTCAGACAAATTTCATGGAAATACAGGATAGAAAAAAGACCGGGAACATTTGTCCCCGGTCTCTTATTCTTCTTCTAGCGCTTTTTCTGCCATTTTTGCGAGATGCTGTGCACTTCCTGAAATCTCCTGCATCGTGGCGGAAATTTGTTCAACGGCAGCGGCTTGACCGTCTGTATGCTGATTAATCGACTCAATTGATTCCTCCAGCCCTTTCAGCAGGCTGTGGATTTTTTTCGTGATCTGGTCAATCTGGCCGACATTTTCTTTTGAATGCGTCGCTAGCTTTCTGATCTCATCTGCGACGACAGAGAAGCCTTTTCCGGACTCTCCTGCTCTCGCCGCTTCGATTGCGGCGTTCAAGCCGAGCAGGTTGCTTTGGTCAGAGATGCCTTTCACGGTTACTGAAATATCGGCGATTTCACCGGCGCTTTCGCTTACCTTTTTCGCCTGAGAGGAAATGCCCGACATTTGAGTTGAAAACCCGTTGATTGAATTAGAAATATCGGAAATGGCTGCGGCCGTTTGTTCAACGACAGCTGATAAGCTTTCCGCCACATCATGCAGCTTTGACGACTCCTCAAGGCTCGTTCCGAGGCCGACGCCCCCTATCACTCTTCCATTCTCGTCGTGGAGCGGGATGGCACGTGCAATCAATGGGAAGCCGAACAATTCTTTCGGAACCATGCTCGTCTTCTTCTGATTGGTGCGGATGGCATCTGTGATAATATCCCCTTCCTGCAACGGGTCACCGGCTTTTACGTTTAGAGAAAAGGTTTTGGCCGGTATATTCACAAGCAGTTTTTCCGTATCGTAAATGCCGATTGTAATATCATCTTGGACCAGGCTGTTTAGATAAGGGGCTACTTTGATAAACGCGTCCAGAAGATCTGCGGTTTCTTTTTCCGTTCTTATGCTCAATTCCATTCACTCCTATTCATTAATAAGGGAAGCTGCGTTTTTCGTGCTGGACCGAGATCCATTTCAGTGTCGTAAATTCTTCAAGGCTCCACTCGCCGTTCAATCGGCCGAGACCGGATTGCTTTTCACCGCCAAAGGCCACATTCGGTTCATCATTGATTGTCGTGTCATTGACATGAATCATGCCTGTTTCAATGCGCTTCGCAAAAGCCACGCCGCGTTCAAGATTTGACGTATGTACGGCACCGCTCAAGCCAAACGGCGTTTCGTTTGCGATATCCACCGCTTCGTCTTCTGAATCAAACTTCATAAAGGAAACGACAGGTCCGAACAGCTCTTCCTTGGCAATGCTCATGAACGGTTTCACATCTTTTAATATCGTCGGTTCCACGATCGTCCCGTTAAATCCGCCAAGCTTGACTGGAACAGCACCTTCTTCAATCGCTTTCTCAACAGATTTCATCAACCCGTCCGTCTGTCTGCTGTTGATTAATGGCCCAATAATCGTATCAGGGTCCATCGGGTCGCCGACTTTCAGTGATTCCACTTTTGCCTGATACATTTCAAGGAACTTATCATAAATTGATGAGTGAACAAGTACGCGGTTGGCTGACATACAGATCTGCCCTTGATGGGTAAATCTGCTGAACACTGCCGCATTGACCGCATATTCGATATCCGCATCCTCAAGCACGATAAAGGCGCTGTTGCCGCCGAGTTCAAGAAGCGGCTTTTTAAAATGCTTCATCGCAAGCTGGCCGATGTAGCTGCCGACTTTCGTAGAACCTGTAAATGAGATGATCCGCGGTACCGGGTGTTCTACAAAGCTGTCTCCAATTTCTGCAATGTCTGTGACAACGACATTCAGCAGCCCCTCTGGGATTCCCGCGTTCTCAAAAATTTTCGCAATCAGCGTACCGCCGCAAATCGGCGTTTCTTCATGCGGCTTTAAAACAACGCCATTGCCTGCGCCAAGCGCGGGCGCCACTGATTTCATAGATAAAAAGAATGGGAAGTTAAATGGACTGATGACACCGACAACGCCTGCCGGCACGCGATATAATCTGTTTTCCTTGCCGTCTATTGTTGACGGAAGAATTTTTCCTTCCATGCGGACAGGGAACGTCGCCGCTTCTTTCATGATGTTTTTGACAAGCCCGATTTCAAAGGCCGCTTTGAGCCTTGTCCCGCCAAGCTCCTCCATAATCAAATAAATGATGGCTTCTTCGTTCTCTTCAATATACGTGACGGCTTTTTCTAAAATGGTTCTTTTTGCAAACGGATTGACCGCATCCCATTTTTTCTTCGCCAGCGCCGCTGCCCGGTACGCTTCATCTACATCGTCAACAGTCGCTTTTTGGAAGGTTGTGAATGTTTTTTGAGTATAAGGATTTTTGTTTTCCAATACATTTGGGCTGCTGCCCTCCTGCCATTTCCCGCCGATAAATTGTTTATTCAACTCTTCATATTGAAACATGGTCAGCATCTCCTTTTTAACCGCAAGTCAAAATTGGGCGAATCTATTTTTTCTATCGGTTCGCCCTGCATAAAATTGAATATGTTATTAGTAATAAATTACTATCCTATCTTACGACAACGCTGTTTCGCTTCTATCATTTAAAGCAGAAAAATATATGATTGACTGCGCCAAATTTCGACAATATAATACAACAAGAACTGTATATAATGATTAGAATATTTTGAATTTTCCGGGAGGAACTTTTGATGAGTTCATTATTCAGAAAAAAACCGCTTGAAACATTGAGTGCGCAGAGCAAGTCAAAAAGCCTTGCCCGCACGTTAAGCGCATTTGATTTAACCTTGCTTGGTATCGGTTGTGTGATCGGTACAGGGATTTTTGTCATTACAGGAACAGTGGCCGCAACCGGTGCAGGTCCCGCCCTCATCATATCGTTTATTTTAGCCGGGCTCGCCTGTGCGCTTGCTGCCTTCTGCTATGCTGAGTTTTCGTCTTCGATTCCGATTTCGGGAAGCGTGTACTCATACTCCTATGTGACACTTGGAGAGATGCTCGCCTTTTTGATTGGATGGGATCTCATGCTTGAATATGTCATTGCATTATCAGCGGTTGCCACCGGCTGGTCATCATACTTTCAATCACTGCTTGCCGGCTTCAACCTTCATATTCCTGCTGCACTGTCAGGAGCGCCAGGAAGCACGCCGGGCGCCGTGTTTAATCTTCCGGCTGCAGTGATCATTCTCATCATCACTGCGATTGTCAGCAGAGGCGTCAAGGAAAGCACACGTTTTAACAACGTCATCGTACTGATGAAAATTGGGATCATTTTATTGTTCATTATTGTCGGCCTCGGCTATGTCAAACCGGATAACTGGTCTCCTTTTATGCCGTTCGGGTTGAAAGGCGTCATTGTCAGCGCGGCAACTGTGTTCTTCGCGTACCTCGGGTTTGACGCGGTGTCTAACGCTTCAGAGGAAGTGAAAAATCCGCAAAAAAACATGCCCGTCGGCATTATTTCAGCTCTTGCCGTTTGTACCGTTCTGTACATCACGGTATCGCTTGTGCTGACAGGCATGATGCCTTATACGAAATTGAATGTCGGAGATCCGGTGTCCTTTGCGCTGAAATTCGTCGGCCAGGACGCTGTTGCCGGAATTATTTCTGTCGGTGCGATTATCGGGATTACGACGGTTATGCTCGCTTTGCTGTACGCTCAGGTCCGTTTGACATTTGCCATGAGCAGAGACGGCCTTCTGCCTGGATTGTTCGCAAAGGTTCATCCGTCATTTAAAACCCCGTTCCGCAATACATGGCTGACTGGTATCGTTGCAGCGGGAATCGCCGGGTTTATTAACCTTGGAACGCTGGCCCACCTGGTGAACATGGGAACGCTGGCGGCGTTTACGGTCATTTCAATTGCTGTCATTGTGTTAAGAAAGAAATACCCGGAAATCAAAGCGTCCTTCAGAGTGCCGTTTGTTCCGGTTGTGCCGATTATCAGTGCAGGTATCTGTCTATGGTTCATGTACAGCCTTCCCGGCGTCACATGGCTTTCATTTGTCATCTGGATCGCTGTCGGAACGCTGGTTTATTTCCTGTATGCAAGAAAACACAGCTTATTAAACAAATAATCTCTTTTCAGCCGGCGGTGCCTCACCCGCCGGCTTTTTCCTTTTTTTATGTGCTATACTTTTGAGTACATATGAGAAAGGGAGACAAACCGATGAAACAATACCGCACTTTATTATTTGATGTAGATGATACCATCCTTGATTTTAAAGCGGCAGAAGCATTAGCGCTGCGTTTGCTGTTTGAAGATCAGACTATTCCTTTAACAGCTGAAATGAAGACGCAGTATAAAACAATCAATCAAGGTTTGTGGAGAGCCTTTGAAGAAGGAAAAATGACACGGGATGAAGTCCTGAACACCCGTTTTTCTGCTTTGTTTAAGGAATATGGTTATGAGGCGGATGGTGCCTTGCTTGAACAAAAATACCGCAGCTTTCTTGAAGAAGAGCATCAGCTTATTGACGGCGCCTTCGATCTCATCTCAAGTCTGCAGCATCAGTTTGATTTGTATATCGTGTCAAACGGCGTGTCTAAGACACAGTACAAGCGCCTCCGTGATTCAGGATTATTTCCGTTCTTCAAGGATATTTTCGTTTCTGAAGATACAGGCTTTCAAAAACCGATGAAGGAATACTTCGATTACGTATTTGAACGGATTCCCCAATTTTCGGCAGAGCATACATTAATCATCGGCGATTCACTCACTGCTGATATCAAAGGCGGACAGCTCGCCGGGCTTGATACTTGCTGGGTTAACCCTGACATGAAGATAAATGAGTCAGAGATCATGCCAACTTATGAGATTCACAAGCTTGAAAAGCTGTATCACATTTTGAATATCGAACATACCGTCAGCTGCTAATCATGCTGGCGGCGTTTCTTTTAGAAGAGTCTTTTTTCCTCTTGATAAATTCTTCACCTTATGAATAATATGGTGGTATGCTTTGGCTATATATGTAAGGAGGAGACTCATTTGGCTATCGCCGCCCCGCTAAAAGAAAAAACAGTTCAAAAACCCGGCACCACGGTGTATCCGATTTTGATTATCATCGGAATCTGCCATATGCTCAACGATTCGCTGCAAGCCGTGATTCCGGCCATGTTCCCTATTTTGGAACGCTCCATGAGCCTGACGTTTACACAGCTCGGCATCATCGCTTTCACATTAAACATGGTGTCATCTGTGATGCAGCCTGTCGTCGGCTGGTATACCGATAAACGGCCGCGGCCGTACGCGTTGCCAATCGGTTTGACCGCCAGCATGCTCGGCATTTTGGGCCTTGCATTTGCCCCTTCATTCATAACGATCTTATGCTGTGTGTTTTTTATCGGATTAGGCTCCGCCATTTTCCATCCGGAAGGCTCCCGTGTGGCGTATATGGCCGCCGGCACAAAACGCGGGCTCGCCCAGTCGATCTATCAGGTGGGCGGAAACTCAGGCCAGGCGATGGCGCCTCTGATTACCGCGCTGATTCTTGTGCCGCTCGGACAATTCGGCACCGTTTGGTTCACGCTTGTCGCCGCGCTCGCGGTTATGTTTCTGCTGTATATCGCGAGATGGTATGCCGCACGTATCGGAAGCCTTGCCCAGAAGTCAGGCAAACAAAAGAAAACAGCTGAAAACACGGCCATCACCAAGTCTGTTGTATCTGCTCTTATCATTATTATATTTCTCATTTTTGCACGTTCTTGGTATACGAGTGCGATCGGCAACTTTTACACGTTTTACGCGATGGATACATATCACGTAAGCATTCAGCAGGCACAAAGCTATATTTTTGTCTTTTTGCTGTTCGGCGCTGTCGGCACGTTTCTCGGCGGCCCGCTTGCAGACCGTTTCGGAAAACGCTTCGTGATCCTCGGTTCGCTGCTCTGCTCGGCGCCGCTGGCGATTGTGCTTCCATTTGCCGGCCCGGTGCTCGCCTATGGCGTGCTTGCATTGATCGGCTTGGTCCTGATGTCGAGCTTTTCGGTAACGGTTGTCTACGCACAGGAGCTTGTCCCTGGAAAAATCGGCACAATGTCAGGTTTGACCGTCGGGCTCGCCTTCGGGATGGGCGCGATCGGCGCTGTGGCGCTGGGCGCTCTGATTGACGCCGCGGGACTGACCCCGACGATGATTGCCATTGCCTTTCTCCCTGTCCTCGGCATCCTAGCCTTCCTATTGCCGAGCGATCAGAAGCTGAGAGAATGGCATAGCTGAAAAACCCCTGCCATCCGGCAGGGGTTTCTTAATCCAGCTGTATAAAATGAGTGTCAGGCACTGCGTGCTTCGGGATAAAGCCGTCCGCAAAGTCCGGAAACGCTGACTGAATTTCGTCAATCCATTTTTTCAGGTTTAATACATACGGCATATAAATCATTTCAACTGTCGCTTCATCTTCAATTCGGTAATACCAGCAAAGATTAAACTCTTTTTCCGTAACGAGTGTAAACCCGGAGAAATGATAGAATATCAGCGGCGTTTCATCTACATACACGCGGCCGTCCTTATGCCCGACCTTATAGTTTTCGATATTCCAAAGCGCTGTATTGGCTCCGATTGACTTGACAACATGCACACCCTTATACTGCGCTGGCCATTTCTCCACATATCTTTGATCGCCGTACGTCTTTCGTTCCGTATCCATTTCTACCGTGCAAAATGCAATGCACTCCTGTCTCCACTGCCACACCGCTTCATATGCTTCCTTCGTATTCCCGGCACCGACAAAGCCTGTGTTAAAGCGGCCGGTCCGCTCATAGTAGGTTATGAACCGCGGCGAGTTGCGGTGATCGGTCAAATACAGAGAAGCCGTTGGGTTTTCCGTAAAAATACGTGCCGGATCAGAAAAGAAAAACAGATCGGTATCCATATGAGCAAAGTATTCTGCGTCATCCCACTTGCTCATGACATGGAACAGAAAGGCCGGCTTCAATGTCCAGCAATATTCATGAAACGTTCGATTGCTTTTCGCTTGCAGCAGCTCCGGGTCTTCCATTTCATGCAGCTGCACAAAGGTCACATGCTCCCATGGTACGTGCTGAAGCAATTCATACGCTTTCTGATCGACACACAGCACATACAAATGAAAATCATCGCAATGCTCATGGAGAGAATGAATCATGGGCATTAGCTTAAAGATATGCGTCCTTGACACTATCGTTGAAAAATGAAATGTACTCACTATACCACATCCAATTATCTAAGATCCACGTGCAGCAAATCATTGACAAGCGCATACAGTGCGTTGGCAAAATCGTTCACGCCAAGCTTTTTCTTCGCTTTTGGCAGAAGCTTACGGACAGTTTGCAAATCAAAGCTTTTCGCCGTCACCCTTGGGGCTTTCTTTCGCCAATCCGGGTCAATGTTGCGCTCTTTAACAACATGGAGCAGCTCAAGAAACACATTCAGCAGCATGTCGTATTTCTGAGATTCCAAAAGCTTATGAATATCAGCCATGATGCCGTTCGTCATGTCAGGAGGGAACGGACCGTTAAAAGCGAGATGAACGTCTAAGGAGCGAATATTGTTGTATTTATCGCACATATAGGCAATGTTTGCCCGAATATCGTCTACAGACTTACAATTGCTCGGGTGCTCCTGATGAACACTGACAATGTCGCGATGCAGCCTGAACGTCAGTCCGGCCTGATGAAGCCTGATCCCGAGGTCATAATCCTCAAACCCGTACCGCACAATGCCTTCATCAAATAAACCGAGGTCAACCACATGCTTGCGTTTAACAGAAGAGTTATTCGTGATAAAAAAGCGCCATGGCATATGATAGCCTTTCAGGTCATCGCCGTACTCCTCTAAAATCCGCTTGAGCACGTCAATAAAATCGGTATCGAGGTCAAAGCTTTTATCCAGAAAGCTTCCGTTTTTGATGTCCGCTTCCTGCAGCAGCTTTTGTTTGTCTTTTATCGGCATTTCGTCTACGAGCTTTGCGAGCTGTTCCTTATGTTCATCTTCAAAGCGTTCATAATAAAAACTGTAGATCCGTTTCCAAAACAAACCGCACACGACGAGATTCTCTTCGTTCTCATGGGCTTTAATATGCTTTGCCACAAGGTCCTTTGCCGCAAGCATATCGCTATCATGGAAAATCAAGATATCTCCTCTGGCATTGCGAACTGCCTGATTTCTTCCGTACGCAATGCCCCTGTTTTCCTTAATCCGTGTAAAGATCAGCGGAAAGTCTGCTTGAAATGTCTCAAGCATTGAGAGCGTCCCGTCCTCAGAGCCATTGTCTGCTACAATGACTTCAAATTCTTCATCGCACTCCTGCTGGTTTAATGACAGAAGGCTGTTATACAGGCGCTCCTTTGAATTATATGCAGGAATAATAACGCTTGCTTTCACTTCATTTTCACTTCCTGTATTTAATCATTTATTTGTTGTCATCTTTTGAAGCAAAACCGTTAAATTCAGGATCTAACGTTTTGATGTGCTGAATGATATGCGGCAGCGTCTCTTGGTACAGTTCATGCATAAACGGCAGATCGGTGCGGGTTGTTTCATGAATCTGTTTGATTTGATTGATGCTGACGATTCGGTATCCGCTGAAATGGTAAAAGATCAGCGGGCTGCCATCCTCCAGCACAATCCGGCCATCCTCCCAGGAAAACGTATGCTGTCCGTAGTTCCAGTGGCCGATGTTCACACCGGGTGTCGTAATGTCACACACATTCGGAAACAGCTCAGACATATAATCCAAATAGCCCTGATCACCGAATTTCCCTTCACCCGGGGCATTTTTGCATTCCTCAAGACAGCGTTCCTTCCACCACTCCAGGCAGTCCGTGCCGGCATCATCATGCTTGAAGCTGATAAAGCCTGAGTTATATTTGCCTAAAAGACGCTGCAGCATGTCAATCTGCTCTTTCTCAAAGGAAGGGATTACGATATCACCCCGTGAAAGCAGCACCGAACAGTCCGGCTGGTTTTCAAAAATCGGCGAAGGATCAGCGTAGAAAAAGAGATCTCCGTCAATATACGTTACACGCTCCAGCTCGGGATTGCTGTTTAGCACAGCTTGCAGAAAGATCGGCTTCATCGTCCAGCAGTACTCGCTTTGATCTCTAGTTTCCTTCAGCTTCAGAAGCATTTCATTTTCGAGCGCGGCCACCGGCACAAGATTCAGCTGCTTCATCTTCAGTTTCTGTAAGACGCGGTGCGTATCTTCATCCATGCATAGCGTAAAAATGGGACTGTCTTGGTCAACTTGCTCTAAAGACTTAAATAAGGCGACTGCCTGATATAATCTCCCTTTTGATAAAACGGTGCAATACGCGCTGGTCACAGTCATGTTCACCTCGTTTCACATTACTTTTTGAAGAATTCCGTATACCACTCAATCGTTTTTTCAAGTCCTTCATCAATGGTGTAGGCCGGTGTCCAATTCAGCAGCTTTCTTGCTTTTTCCGCGGATAAATATTGATGTTTGATTTCATTGCTTCCCTGGTTCAGCACTTTCGGCTTCAGATCACTGTTCATCTTCTTCAAGATTTTTTCTACCAGTTCAAGTACAGTCAGCTGGATCTCATTGCTGAAGTTAAAGGCCTCTCCGGCAAGATTGTTTTCTTCCATTTTTTCTGCCAGAAGCAAATAAGCCTGAACAGCATCTTCAATATAGAAGTAGTCGCGGACAAAGGTCCCGTCGCTGCGGATTTCCGGCGCTTCCCCGTTCAGCACAAGCTGAATCGTCTGCGGAATGATGCGATTGAAGTTCAAATCCCCGCCGCCGTACAGGTTCCCGCAACGCGTGATGCAGACCGGAAGCCCGTACGTATGAAAATACGTGTGGCTGATCAGATCTGCGCAGCTTTTTGAGACGTCGTACGGATGCTTGCCTTGCAGCGGCATATTTTCATCGTACGGAAGGTTTTCTTGATCGCCGTAAGCTTTATCACTTGAAGCGACAATCACCCGCTTTATTAACGGATGCTTGCGGCAGGCTTCGAGAATATTCCATGTGCCGAGGATATTCGCTTCAAAGGTAGAAATCGGGTTGCGGTTGGCCACGCCGACAATTGCTTGTGCAGCGAGGTGAAAGACTGTGTCAATTTCATACTCGCCAAGCGCGCGTTCAATCACAGGCAAGTCTTCAAGAGAGCCCTGCACGATGTTCATTTTCTTGATATGTTCTCCCTGATAAAGGTTGGATTGAGGCACATGATCCCTGACAAGCCCCGTAACGTTTGCGCCCTGTTCGATCAGCTCTTTCACCAAATAGCTTCCTAAAAGACCTGTACACCCCGTAACAAATACGTTTTTATTTTTCCAGAAACTCAAATCAGTTCACCATACCTTCCATACTTGTTGTCCTTGATCCCACATTTTGTTGACTTCTAAGAGATTTTTATACGTATCGATGGCCGTCCAAAATCCATAATGGCGGTACACGGCAAGCTCCCCGTCTTTGGCAAGGTTCTTCAGCGGTTCATCTTCGAACATCATGTTCCCGTCCTTCGGCAAATAATCGAAAACCTTGGGACTGAGAACAAAGAATCCGCCGTTGATGATTCCGTCACTTGATGTCTTCTCAGAAAATGTTTTCGCCATGCCGTCCTCAACCGTCAAGGTGCCGAACTGCGAGACTTTGTCAATGCCGGTGACAGTCGCGGCAGCCCCTTTTGTCTGGTGATAGCTGATGAGATGGAAAAGATTGATATTGGCCAGCCCGTCCCCATAGGTGAGCAGAAACGTTTCATCGCCGATATAGTCTTTTGCCTGCAAGATTCTTCCGGCTGTCAGTGTGTCTTCCCCTGTCTCCAAAAACGTAATTTTCCACGTTTCAGGCTGCCCCAGCATCTGTACCTCTCCCGTAGAGCTGTCGAGAGTCAGGCTGTTGTGCTTCCATTCATAGTCGAGAAAGTATTCTTTGATTTTTTCTCCTTTATAGCCCAAAAGCAGAATAAACTCGTTTACTCCGTAGTACTGATAGATTTTCATAATATGCCATAGAATCGGTTTGCCGCCTATCATGGCGAGCGGTTTAGGAATGTCATTCGTGACTTCACTCATTCTCGTTCCTTTTCCGCCGCAGAGAATGACCGCTTTCATCTCTACCCCTCATCTCTATGAATATTGAGTTCGAAACCTGGTACATCTTTACAATCTATCAAGGCGTTTCCCCGATAATTTGTCCACTTCAATACCGGTTTCAAAATCTACTGTAATGATATGAGAGAAAGGCGGCCTTGGTGACCAAATGGAATCTATTTTTTCAAGTTGGTTATGTAACCAAAAAAAAGAGCCTTGAGCGAAGGCAATGTGCCCGCTCAAGGCTCTTTCTCGTCTTATTTGATTTCTTTTTCCTTGCCGTAATGATAGTCAGACGGATCAACGGCTGTGAAATCGCTGAGTTTGTGGAACCTCAGCAAGTCTTTGTACAAGACACTGTCTGACAGACTCAGCTGCTGGTTCACTCTTGTTTTCAGATTCTTCGTTTCTTCATTCGCTTTCAGTTTTTCACCAGTCTTCGTATCGTAAATGACATTGTCGACAGATGTGTACTTCGGCGTCACGAAGTCTCCGTTTCTGAACGCCACTGTATCGTCGTGGTCTTTAGAGAATAAATCAGTACCAAAGTTGATATATTTCTGCGAATCAATTCCTTGTAAGTGCAGAAGTGTCGGCATGACATCAATTTCGCCGCCATACGTATGGTTCACTCCGCCTTTTTTGCCAGGAACACGGATCATCAGCGGCACACGCTGGTTTTGCGCGTTTTGATAATCTGTGATCTCTTTTCCAAGAATTTCCTTCATCGCACGGTTATGATTTTCAGAAATACCGTTATGGTCACCGTAAATCACGATGACTGAGTCGTCATACAGACCGGCTTCCTTCAGCTCCTTGAAGAATTGCTCAAGCGCCTCGTCAAGATAACGGGCTGTCTGGAAGTAATTATCAACTGTTTTATCACCGGTTGTCGCTTTCTTAATGGACGCATCTTCTTCATCCAGGTTAAATGGATAATGGTTTGTCAACGTAATTAAATGGGCGTAAAACGGCTGTTTAAGAGATTCAAGTTTTGGAATCGATTCAGTAAAGAACGGCTTATCCTTGAGTCCCATATTCACGATGTTTTCATCTGACATATCATAACTGCTTGCGTCGAAGAACTTATCATATCCAATATGTTTGTAAATCTGGTCACGGTTCCAGAACGATTTGTAGTCACCATGCAGGACGGCGCTTGTGTAGCCTTCCTTTTGATCCAAAATTGCAGGAAGTGACTGATATGTGTTTTCGCCTTTTGTCACAAACGCGGAGCCTTCAGGAAGACCGAAGATGGAGTTATCCATTGTCAGCTCGGCATCAGATGTTTTTCCCTGGCCTGTCTGATGGAAAAAGTTATCAAAATACGTCACATCTTCCCCGCCGTGTGCAAGTTTATTCAAGAACGGCGTCACCTCTTCACCGTTCAGCTTGTAGTCAATCAGGAATGACTGGAAGCTTTCCAGGTGAATCTTAATGATGTTTTTGCCTTTGGCAGAGCCGAAGTACTCGGCATTCGGTTTCGCATAGTGAGACGTCGTGTAATTCTCGACGCTTGTTAAATCATCGCTGCTCGCGTAGGCTCTTTGCGTTTCCGTTTGAGCCGTCTGAACACCGTCATAAATGGTGTAATTGTAAAGACCTAAATATTTCACGATATAATTGCGGTCAAACGTTCTTGTCAGCAGCTGTGGACGGTCTTTTTCCGCATAGTGCAGGTTGATGAAAAACAGTGCGACCCCGGAAAGGATCACTAAAGATGCAAAGCGTTTTTTCATTTTGTATTGTTTTAATTCAGGTCTCCAGATCAATACCGCAATCAAAATAATGATATCTAAGAAATAGAAAATATCATGAGCGGCCATGATACTGAAAATCCCGTCTCCCATGTTTCCGACATTTCCGGACTGTTTAATGTTCGGGAATGTCAAGAAATCGTCAAAGAAACGATAGAATAAAATATTTGCGTATAACACAAATGTCATTACGAAATCGATAATCAGCATGATAATGGCTGATTTACGCCCTTTCGCAAGCAAAGCCAGTCCTAAAAAGAAGACCGCACTTGAGAACGGGTTAAATACCAGGAGGATCTCCTGGGTTGTGCCTTTTACCCCAAGATTAAACTCAGTCTTGTAGGATAAATACGTTTTTGCCCAAAACAGTATAACAGCCAGCACAAAAAAGCTAAGTTTGTAAGAAAAAAGTTTCTTCATGGCAACCTCTACTTTCTTAAACACTTTAAGTCTTCATTCATATTTACCTGCTCTTTATCCTGCCTTTCAATTCCTTCTTTCCAAACAAAATCAAGGCATCACACAACAAATAAATACACCGCGGTAAGCCGGAATATTTACGCTTCGCACCATACCAATTTTATTGCAACCATTTCGACCAAACACTGGACGAAAGAAGCCTTCATTTCGTTTCACATTTTTTCTCGGAAATAAAAAAAGGGTTTCTTTTGTCATGTGTGCCTTTGAAAAAAGAAATAGATACCGAGTATAAGAATAACATAAACTAGCAAAAACGAAAAATAGGTTTTGCAGAAAGCCCGCCCTCTGGCGGACTGTGGCTATTGTATGCACTCATGTTTAGCGTGATCA
The DNA here is from genome assembly GCF_042709275.1 of Bacillus sp. LR_5. NCBI lineage: Bacteria > Bacillati > Bacillota > Bacilli > Caryophanales > Bacillaceae > Bacillus > Bacillus sp. LR_5. The sequence continues at coordinate 105,513 of NZ_JAVAXX010000001.1, forward strand.
CAATTTTTTCGAAAGAGCAAAAAAAAAGACTGGATATCTCCAGTCTTTAAATCCCCGACCAAACATCTTTTGCATATATACCGGTATCCTGCAGATGTTTCAGCCAGTTTTGTGCTTCTTGTTCACCGGTGCCATGAACAGACTGATACGCTTTTTGCAGTCCGGCCTCCACATCTGGGGCCATTTTGCTGCCATCACCGCATACATAGAGCCTGCCTCCGCGATCAAGAATCGAAATCAATGTTTCTGCATGGTCAGCCATGAGATGCTGGACATACGTTTTCGGCATGCCTTCTTTTCGGGAAAAGGCTGTGTGGACAGTGACGATTCCATCTTTTTCAAACTGCTCAAGCTCGTCACGGTAAATAAAATCATGATCGTTCCTGCATCCAAAATAGAGATGAGCTTCGCCGAGCGCTTTTCCCTCCCGCTTTAAAACTGCGCGTGCTTGGAGGAAACCGCGGAATGGCGCTACTCCTGTGCCCGGCCCGACCATAATGATTGGGGTTTCAGGGTCTTCCGGAAGCTGAAACCGGGATTCCGGTGTGCGGACAAACATCACGACATCATCACCCGCTTGACGCTCAGCTAAGTAATTTGAAGATACGCCCCTGTATTCGCCGCGGCCGCTCCACGCAGGGCCGTGCACGACACCAACTGTAATTGATGCTTGCTCAGGATTTACCCTTGGAGAGCTTGAAATCGAATAATATCTCGGTTTTAACGGCCGTAAAAGCTCTAGAAATCGTTCAAACGGCATATCACACGCTTCATATTGTTCAAGCAGATCCAGCATAGAAATCCGTTTTTTCAATATTTGTTCCTGATAGACACCCTCTGCCGCCAGATCTTCTAATTCGCGTTTATGTGGCGGACAGACTGTAAATGCCGCCAGCTCCCGTATTTGCGCCCTTGAGGCGGCTTCTTGCACCTCGACGCTGTAGCTGAGAAGATCATGCAGGCTGACAGGACGCCCTAATGGCAGATGCCCCGCACTGCGCCCGCTTGCCGACAATGTCACTTGGTCGGTTCCCTTCAGGCCGAATCTGTGAAGAATCCGGCTGACATTGGTTTGGCTGTTCCTCGGCAATACGCCAAGGTGATCGCCCTCCCGATATTCAACATCCGGCGGCAATGTGATTTCGATATGGCGGGTGCTGCGATCACTGTCTGCGGACTGGAGTTCACGATTTTCGGCAATGGATGCGTGAGAGGCTTCGTACGATCTAGCCAGCGGAGACTCGCCCAGCCCTCTGACAAACTGAAGGCTCAGTGTGCTTCGTTCCTTATCGGCGTTTTCATTAAGCTCAAGTCCGAATGCTTTGATGGCGTCTGTCCACATGCTTTTTTTCCACTCGTCAAGCTGCCCTTCAAAATCACCGCTAACATCCCCCTCTCCGCGCGCAGAAAACCGAGTCGCGCCTTTCTCCGCAAGCTGCTCATCAATGAATCTCGGCACGTACTGGTACGTGCTCGCCCAGTTGTGGTCACCGCAGCCAAATACCGCGTAATGGACGCCTTCAAGCTCACCCGGTTTGATTTCTTGAAGCCACTGCACGAACTGTCCGGCATTGCTTGGCGGTTTTCCGTTATAAGACGAGGTCACAATGACAACCGCTCCATCTTTCGGCAGTTTTCCAATCCGGTCGTTCAGAGGTGCCACTTCAGTCCTTACGCCATGAAGACTGGCTGTATCGGCAAGCTCGCGGGCTACGCCTTCTGCGGTGCCGGTATCAGATCCATACAGCACGAGAAGCGGGCGGTTGTTAAGACCGATAACCGATGCGCCCTTTGTTTCCGTTTTCTCTTTTTGCTCATCAGGCGCCGCTTTTTCAGCTGCCGGAACGTCCGCATGAATGGCTTCCTGATGCCGTGTTTGAACCCTGATACGAAAATCGCCCGGCTTGAGTGTTAAGGTTTGTTTGATATCAAGCTCATAATTCTCATGATCAATTAACGTGAAATATTTTAAAACCATGCCCAGCACAAGTGTAGCTTCATGAAGGGCAAACTGCATGCCGATACAGGCCCGCTGTCCATTTCCGAACGGTTTGTACGCATGATGAGGCACTTGGTCCTGATGTTCAAACCGTTCTGGACGGAATTCTTCAGCGTCCTCTCCCCAAGCGTCTTGATCACGATGAAGCTGCGGAATCAGCACAGAAATTCTATCTTTGGTTGTAATCGGATACTTTCCGCCAATGACTGTGTCTTCTTTTGGATAAAGGCTGAAAGCCGGAGCCGTCGGCCATAAGCGCAGTGATTCATTTAAAATCATCCGTATGTATTTCAGCTCGAGCACTTGTTTATAGGTCGGCGCTGCACCCGTCAGCACCCGGTCGACCTCTTCATACGCTTTCTCCAGTTTGTCAGGATGCTTCAATAAAAAGTAGATCGCAAAGGAAAGCAGTCCGCTCGTGGTTTCATGCCCGGCAATCAAAAACGTAATGATTTGAAAGCGGATATTTTCATCGTCGAGCTTTTCACCTGTTTCCGGATCTTCCACATTCAGCATGCGGGCAAGCAAATCTTTTTCATCCTGATCTCCATTCGATCTCCGCTCCGCAATAATGCTGTCGACTAATGAAAACATTGTTTGAATATCATGATGAAATTGGCGCTTTGTTCTGACCATAAGCTTATCTTGAAAATCAAGCCGCTGCATCTGGTGCATCGCTTCATCCAGCGCCCGCACCATGCTGTTGATAAACGGGTGGGGCGTTTCTCTGTAGTAGCTGTTAAAGCGATAGTCAAACCCGCACAGCCCAATTGTGTCGAGCGTCAGCCGGGTCATATCCCCTGGGACATCGACTGCTTCATTCGGGTTAAGCCTGGCCCATTTTTGAATGAGCTGAACGGCGATATCGACCATTTTCTCATGGTAGTCCTTCATGGCCCGCTGGCTGAACGTCGGCATCAGAATGTTGTGTGCTTTTCTCCAATTAGGCTCATGCGTCCAGCTTGTAAACAATCCATCACCGGAAAACGCGCGAACCTTCTCCAAGGCGCCTTCAATGCTTTTGTCGAATCGCTCTTCATCACAAACTTCTTTCACCAGTTCGTGTCCGGACACTACAATCGTCGTGCCCGCAGGTGTATGGATTTGAAAAATCGGGCCCTGCTCTTCTGCCAATTTGATCAGCGACAGTGTCGGTTTGTCTTTATCAATTAAAGGCAGATTGCCGAGCGGACCATAGGTCTTAGGCTGAGGAATCGGGCTTGTTTCCTTCATCGAACCATTCCTTTCCATATGAAATGCCTTCTATCTGACTACATTTCCCTTTCATGGCCATGATTATTCCATTCTCCCAATTGACGCATGATCGCTGTTTTTTCTATACTTGAGAAGCTGTACAATACGCGAATAAGGTGAGTTCATATATGGATTTTGAAATTCGATTTTTATCCTTTTATGTCATACAGGTGGAAGGCAAGGATGAGCAGGCGAACAAGCAGTTCAAGCACTTCCAAACCCTTGATACGGGTGAATTTGAAGAAAGCGAGCTGAAGGACTTTCTCGACGGGGAGCTGAAAAAAATCGTCAAACGGAAAGCCGACCGCCATCCGCAGTCCGAACAGGTGCCGACGAAAATCGGCCATTTTATCGTCGAGCCCGGCCACGAGCTCGATTCCAACCCGAATTACAACATGTTCAACCGGGCGCGACTGGCGGAAACAAAAGAAGACTTTAACGAGCTGAGCGAGCAGTTCGTCCGCACGTACCTCGACACGAGCGCAGTCCGCGGCGGCGTGTTCCTCGTCGCTTCAGCCATGCCGAGAAAATACTTCGACGAGTCATTTGTCTTCATTATGAAATGTGATTTTGAGCCGAAGGTCGCCCGCATCTCAGACGCATCTTCCCTCATTAAAAAAGTCGAAATGGCGATCACGACAAAAAACATGAAAAGCATCCAATACCCGTACATGCCCGAAGAGGGAATGGTCGAGGAAGGCGAGCTGAAAATCCACCAGGCCTCGCACGCCCGCTATTTTGAGGACTTTCTGAAATTCGTCGAGTACGGAGAATCGATGCCGGAAATCATGAAAAACCAGGTCATGAACATGGTGCAGGAGCACGTCTACGAGACATTTGAAGACAACAGCGAAGAGCTCAAGCAATTTGAACAAGACATCGAAATTTGGGAAGCGAGCGAAAAACGGGAAATCCAAGAGCGTCTCGACACCCATCAAGTGATCGAAGCCTCCGCCCAAATCATCGAGCACACACCAGAGGCCCAACTGAAAATGAAAGTCGGAGAAACCGAGATTAAGGGATTGCTAGCGGATTTTGGCGATTCGATTCATCTCGCAAAAGTGAACGGGCGCTATGTCGCGCTGATTGAAGCCGAGACGATTTCGTTTGAGAAGGGGAGTTCGCCGGTGGAGTTTTACAAGCCTGAGGGATTGCATGAGGTGATTGAGCGGATAAGCCACAAAACAGAGCAAGAATAAAAAAAGTCCAGAAATCACTTTCTGGACTTTTCCTATTTAATACCCTTCCCTCAACACCGCATAGCACTCCCCAATCAACTCTTCCGCTCCCGGCTCTCCTTTCAGCCCGCGGCGGACGATTTCTGAGGAGAGGTTCTGGACTTTGAGCGCTCTTGGGGCTCTTCTTTCGTAATACGCATGAAATGCGGTTTTGATGTCGTCGTGATTTTTGAGTTCTTCGGCGAGCACGATAGCATCCTCGACGGCCATCGCCGCTCCTTGTGCCAAGGTCGGCGCTCCGGCATGGGCGGCGTCTCCGCCGATGACAACACGGCCTTTGTGCCATGGCTCGTGCACTGCGACCTGTTCCAGTTTGTTAAACATGACAGGATGCTCTTTTGACATATGCTTTGTGACAAAATCCAGCCCCGAAAAGCCAGAGAGAATCTCTTTTACTCTATCAAACCGGGTATCTTCCTCATCCCAATAATCGCTCGTGCAAGGCTGGAGGACGAAGACATAGCCAGCGTGTTCTGCCAATGGCACGACGCCAATTTGTGTGTCTCCGCTTCTGTACATCAATGTCGCGTCCTCAAATGTAAAATCAGGAAGCTCGATATAAAAGCGCCACGCCCCCATGCCGAGATGCTCTTTTTCCGTCTCCTTTTGCAGCATTATATCGCGAACAACGGAGTGAATGCCGTCAAAGCCTGCCAGAATGTCAGCCTTCATCTTTTCTCCGTCTTCACATACGGCAGTGACCGATTCAACCGTTTCTTCATAGGCGACAACCTTCTTCCCCCACTTGATGTTTACACCCGCAGCCTCGGCATGCTTAACGAGAATGTCATTTAACGTTTTTCGAAGGATATTATTGCGTCCCGGAAGTGTGTCATCTAAAAAGGATTCACTGACTTGAAACAGCAAATTCCCCTGTTCATCAAACGTTTTAAACCATTCTGTTTGAAAGCCATGCTTACAGCACTCTTCGAATACGCCCAATTCTTTCAAGACAGCCAGTGCATTTTGCGGCTGAAGAATTCCTGCACCTGTTTTGCGGTTTTCTGAAGCCGCTTCACACAAGGTGACAGAAAACCCTGCCTTACTAAGAGAAATGGCCGCTGACAATCCGCCGATTCCGCCTCCTGCTATTAAAATATGTTTCATATCAATAACCACCTTTTCAGCTCTATACATAGTTAGGCACCTAACTATATTACTTTACTATGTCTCGCAAAAAGCTGTCAATCATCTCCAATCTCAGTTGCGTTATGGTTTTCGCTCCTTTATAATCGTGTCACAACGAACGTACGGGAGCTTATTATCATGGAATTAAAACATTTACCGAAATATAAGCATATAACAGAGCACGCCGAGACGTATGCCAATATCGACGCCGGTTCTCTTGAATTGTTTTTATCTCTATTTGATATCTCTAAAAAAATGAATCATGTGATGGAGCATTACTTTGCAGGCAGCGGGCTGTCAGAAGGAAAATTCAAAATCTTGATGCTGCTCTTTGATGCCAAGGATCAGACCTTAAGTCCGACAGAGCTTGCCAAGCAATCAAACGTCACGAAAGCAACAATTACAGGACTGCTGGACGGGCTGGCGAGGGACGGTTTTGTCAGCCGCAGGCATCACACAGAGGATAAACGAAGAATCAGCATTGAACTCACAAAGGAGGGCAAAGAACGGCTAGAGCAATTTCTGCCCGGCCATTTCAGCAAAATCTCCGCGGTCATGGAAAACTACAGCGACGAGGAAAAAGACATGTTCGTGAAGATGCTTGGTGATCTTTTTGAAAGGCTAAGCGTGTTTAAAGACTAAAAAACCCGTCCGACCAGGACAGGCTACAGCGTCTTCTCTTCTGAAGCCGGATACGTATCCGGCTGTTTTTCTTTATAACCGTAACAAATACGCCGCTGATGACACATGCGATACCAATCAAATGCACAAGCTCAAACGGCTCCTTCAATATCACACCTGACAAAATGACAGCGGAGACCGGAAGAACGGATGTGAAAATGCCCGACACCCCCGCTGGCACCTTCCTCAACCCGCTATACCATAAGTAAAACGCCAAAACGGTGACAAAAAGCGCGTAATACAACACATACGACCAATCCAAAACTGTCGGCACGCTAAAATCAAATGAAGAGGCCTCAAACAAAGCAAACGGTAGAAAAAACAGAAAACCGAAGAGCGAAACGACGGTCGAAATCGCCAATGCCGAAATATGCGGAGATAACAGCTTGGCCAGCAATGTAAACAACGCTTCGCCAATGACTGCAGCAATGATTAGCATGTTGCCAAATAAGGCATGTGGCGTCCCGTCTTGGCTCCCCGCTCCAAATAGATTAATCGCCATCACGCCGCAAACCGCCAGCATAATGCCGATCAGCGTCTTTTTCTCTATTTTTTCTCTCAGCAGGAAAAAGGATAAAATACCGATTACCATCGGGGTTGTGCTTGTCAAAATGCCGCTTTCCGTTCCAGTCGTATATTGAACACCATACAGCAGGCAAATACTGAACAAAAACACGCCTGTGAATGATTGTACCAGCAATACAAACACATCTTTTTTTGTCAAAGCCGGAAACCCTTTTTCAATGTAAAACAGCAACGTCAGCAATACAATAGCAGCCAGCAAAAAACGCAGTCCCGAGGATAGAAAGACCGGAATGCGCTCGACCATCAGCTTGCCGACGACGACCGAGCTGCCGACGATCGCCATGGCTGTTGCCAAGGAAACATAAGCGACCAGTTGTTTTTGCATCATAACTCCACCACCCTTTTTATGTATGGCAAAAAGCGCCTATCCAATGACAGGCGCTCTCTGATTAATCATCACTGCTCAAGATGCCGAAGAAGCGAAGCAGATTGATGAACAAGTTGATAAAGTCAAGGTACAGCGATAATGCCATAACCGGAATTAAGTCTTCCGTAATATGGCGGTGTTTGATTTGGTTTAGATCATACAAAATGTAAAGGGAAAAGACGATGGTTCCGATAACGGAATACGCCATCATAGCCGCTGAGTTTAATGGACTGAAAATGTTGAAAATGCCAACCACCGCCAGCGCGAGAACCGCTACCAGCAGAAATGACCATAGGAAAGATAAATCCTTCTTCATTTTTGCGCCGATTGTGCCCAGAACGGCAAAAATGACAAATGTAGAGCCAAAGGCTTCAAGCACGACATATGCGCCGGCGATGGAAGCGTAGTGGCTGACGATCGGAAATAAGGTAATGCCGGAAACAAACGCGAATGTATATACAAACGCATATCCGACCGCTTTTCTTCTGCGCATCCAGAAGGCCAGAATAATCATCCCCACTTCTAGAATAGAAAGCGGCAGCATCAAAGCGACAGGAACAAATTGGCCGATAAATAGACCGATAGTCGCGATTAGCAGTGTGAAGACAAAGACTGTCAAAATGCGCTGCATGATCGATTGCTTACTCTCGTAAACCGTAGCTTGCATGTCAAAAATCCTCCTAAAAAATGATCTTAAAGGTCTATTATATAAAAATTGGATGAAATATGTATATGTTTTAAGGAGAATTTAATGAAAACAAACGCCCTTATACGATCACTTTGGTTCTTTCCTTTTCAGCGAAAAACGGTGCTTTTCTATTTTCTCAATCTGGGTAACTTGAGAATCATGAACCGTAATCTGAACGGTGCCGAAATCGAGTGTTTCCAGCGAGCTGATTATTTTTTCAATCACTTCCGGATCAATCGTTGATTTTGAAACCAAAAGACCTTCCCCCCTGTTGAACTTATTTTAATTCACAGTATTCTTATAAGAATTATAATATTATGTTTTTTTCGATAAATCAATGGTGTTTTCTGACCAATTCAAAAAGGCATATGATCACCCGATGGCGGACAATCATATGCCTGGTCAAACGTCCTATTTGTTTTCTTCCAATTCCTCAACAATGCAGCGAACACCCATGTTTTCTAATGCCTGCTTCAGCGTGCCGTACGTTTCATATTCACTGAAATCAAGCCCCAATTGAATCGATGTCTGGGCCACATCTGGGCGAATCCCTGAAAATACGGCTTTGACGCCTAATAAGAAAAGCGTTTTTGACAGGTTGTACAGTTGCTGCGCCACCATGGTATCCACAATCGGAACACCCGAAAGGTCAACGACAAGGCTTGTGATTTTTCTCTCGATACAGCGGACCGGCACTGTTTCTAAAATGACCTGTGCCCGTTTCGTATCAATGGAGCCGATTAGCGGCAATATCCCGATTCCATCCGCAATGGAAATCACCGGGCAGCCCAGCTCAGATATCAGTTCCTGCTGAGATGTGAGCCTCATCAGCATAAATTTTTGGTACTGCTCGGAAAATTCAATGATCAGCTTATCGAACGCCTGATTCACTATGCGGTTCCATCGATCGGCATCCTCATCTGTGACGATATCCCGATTCTCTTTAATAAACGCAACGACAGCATCCCAGAATGAGATTCTTGAGTTTGATATGGCTTCCACAACCTCATGCACCTGAACATCTTGCTCAACCCTGTTTTTCGCAACGGTTTGCGCCCATTTTGTCATATGTTCTTGAAACTCAGTTTGATCCTCAAGGAATGCGCTTGCGATCGTTATATTGGTAAACGTATGCTGCTTGGTTAAAAGCTTTTTCGTTTCTTCACTTAAATTGTCGGCGGAATATAGCTCTCCTTTCAGCTGACATCGCAAACTGAACCATTTCTCCGTAATATCCGCCGTGTGGTCTATGATATATTGATATAATAATTGATCGATATTCACGGTCTGTCTCCTTTTTCATAATAGAAGCTCTTTCATTATAAAATGATACATCGGAATTGTGAATGGGACTAGGGAAAAATCAAATGATTCTGCATCCTGAGCGCATTCCAATTTCATTCATAGGCGAATGCACCAATAAACGTCCGCTCGCATAAATTGCAAATGTACAGTTTACAATGAGAAAGGACGTTATCACATGTATTATGTTGATCCTTATATGTTTGCCGGGCATTTTTATGAGCCATGGCCTGCTTTTGATTACGAATATCGTTATCCAGATGGTTACCCATGGTCTGGCATTGGCGGCGGCTCCGGCCCTGGCATTGGTAGCGGGGCTGTACCTGGCTTCGGCGGCGGCTCCGGCCCTGGCATTGGCGGCGGGGCTGTGCCTGGCTTCGGCGGCGGCTCCGGCCCTGGCATTGGCAGCGGGGCTACGCCTGGCTTCGGCGGTGCGCCGCAGGGACCCCCGCCTTCAAAAAAGCCGGCGAAACCGAAAAAGCCGCAGAGCCCTCAGGGAGTTGCTTATTTAGTTGAACCCGTTGCCATTCAGCCTTGCCTCTTCCGGTTTACCTATGTTTGGTTAACCAACGGCAGCTCATTTTGGTTCTACCCGATCATTCTTGGCAGAAGATCCGTCGGAGGCTTTTACTGGGATTCTTCACGGCGCCGCTGGGTTTATTTCGCCTTAGACACAAATCTGATAGATGTTGTGAGCTGCTCATATTAATCGATAATCAGCCGGTTTTTCCGGCTGATTTTTTTATGTTACTTCGCCCGTAAACAGGTTATAGTATAATTATCTTTCAACTTGGAGGTTTCCCTATGATCAAACAAATTGCAACTGTTGCTGTATATGTTGAAGACCAGCAGAAAGCGAAGCAATTTTGGGCAGAGAAGGTTGGCTTTGATATTGCGGCGGACCACCCGATGGGACCTGACGCAAGCTGGCTGGAGGTTGCGCCACAAGGAGCCCAGACCCGTTTAGTTATTTATCCGAAAGCCATGATGAAAGGCTCTGAACAAATGAAAGCTTCTATCGTGTTTGAATGTGAAGACATCTTTGGTACATACGAGAAAATGAAAGCAAACGGTGTAGAATTTCTTGGTGAGCCCAATCAAATGGAGTGGGGCACCTTCGTTCAATTTAAAGACGAAGATGGCAATGTATTTTTATTGAAAGAATAACGATGCGACGGCGGTTCTATTCCGCCATGCGCTTTCTTTGACATTGAGAATGAATTTCATTTACAATCATTCATATATGAGAATGATTGGAGAGAGACAGATGTTTGTTCAGTTGAGAAAAATGACGGTAAAAGAAGGCCATGCAGATAAAGTCATAGAACGTTTCAGCGCTGAAGGAATCATTGAAAAACAAGAAGGTTTAATTGATGTAACAGTGCTTGAAAAAAACGTCCACCGCGGTGATGAGGAAGTTGTTGTCATGATTCGTTGGGAATCCGAGGATCACTGGAAGCAATGGGAAAAAAGCGATGCACATATCGCCGGCCATAAAGCGAACAAAGGCAAACCAAAGCCTGACTATCTGATCAGCACTGAAGTGAGCATGTATCATGTAAGAGCTGTTAAACAAGGGACTCATGAATAATGAAAAGAGCTTGCACCAGCTGCAAGCTCTTTTTACGGTCATGATGAACTGCCTTCTTCATATGTGATGACATAAAGAGGTTGGTTGGCATGCCATTCCGCGTATAAGACGTCCTCAGTCTTTTCAACTCCATGCTGTTGCAGCGATTGCTTCAGCCATTGTTCATCCACACCCGCTTCCACCAGGTTATCAAACACAATCTCCCCATCAAGAATTAACGTAATCGGCAAAGATACATCCTTTGTCGGAAGGTTCATATCTTTTCTGGTCGGTTTATCGAAATCGGCTTTCGGGAGCACACTGATCATCCCGTTTGTTTCCAGAATTGCATATTCCACTTCCTGAATCGAAAAGCAGCCTTTTTGCCTCAGGAGGCTTTGCAGCTGATTAATATCGAGCTTGTTTTTCTTCAGCATCTTGTATTTCAGCTTTCCTTTATGAATCACAATATTTGGTTCGCCTTCTAGAAACTTTCTGGTTCCTTTTAGTTTTTGTGTAATCAATTCAATCAAAAATATAAGCAAGCCCCATAGGAGTGAAGCAAAAATAATTTCTTTAATCTTGATTTCATGATCATAGACGGCATTTCCGACCAGTTCCCCTAAAATTAAGGCAGAAATAAAGTCAAACGGGGTGAGTTGAGAGAATTGGGTTTTCCCAAGAAACTTCAAAATGACAAATAAAATACCGAGACCGCAAACTAATTCTATTGCTACATTCAGATAATCTCCCACGTTGATAGCACCTACTTCTTAAGAGCTACTACCATTATGGTCAACTGCACTTTTTCTAAACCAGAACTGCAGATTTTCACATCAGTTGGTGCTTTGCCAGCATGTGATCGAAAAGCTGCTCTGCATCACTGCGGTCAATCGTGACAAGCGGATCATTGAGAAACGCCTGAAATGCAAGGCCGCGATCTTTTGTTAAACCAGATTCCGCCACTGCCTCCTGATTGGATACGTGCCTCGTCGCAATCATTTCCACACCCTTTGGCAGCGCTCCAGAGAAAATCGGCTGGACGCTGTTGCGGGTAATCAAGGCGTTCGTTTCGACAATCGCTTGTAAAGGAAGATTGGAAACTTGGCCTTGATTCGGCACATTTACATTCGTGACGATTTCACCCAATCCGAGGAGAGCCGCTATGATGTTCACGCCTTCTTCTCCCGAGGCTTTCCCGGCAACGCCCCGTTTTTGAACGATTAATCGTTCTGTTTCTTTTCGTTTTTCGTCTCTGTCTTGTTTTCTGAATGATACAGATGTGAGATGAAATTTCCATAACTCAGGCTGTTTGAGGTAAGGGCCGGGAAGAAACTCTGCCAGATGCCTGTCACCCGCAGCGGGGATGGCGCCATACATTTCAAATAAATCAAACGCAACACGGTGTGCCGAACGAAAGACGCTGTCCCTCCAGCTTTCCCCCTCTAGCTCATATCCTGATTCTCCATAATGCGCGCTGAATTCATGGAATATAGGCAGCAGATCAATATGGCGGTAAGAGGCTTCCGTGATCCATGTGAAATGGTTAATGCCGAGTACATTGACGCGGATATCTTCGCGCCGCAGCACCTCTACTCCGAGCCTTTCTGTGACCATTTCCGCCAGCAGCTTTTGCGTGCCGAATACCTCGTGGCAGCAGCCAATCGCTTTGATGCCCGGAAACACTTTATACAGCACTCTTGTACAGACAGACATTGGGTTTGTATAATTTATGACCCATGATTCTGGTGCGTAGTCTCTTATGGCCCGGGCAATTTCGACAAACATCGGAACAGCCCGCAAGCCTCTGATGATCCCGCCCGGCCCGACAGTATCACCCACAGACTGATAAATGCCGCAGCGCTCAGGGAAGTGGACATCGATTTCCATATCTTCCAGTGAACCCGGCAAAATGGAAATAATGACGATATCCGCGCCCGATAACGCCTTTTTCAAAGTAGAAACCGCTTCATACCTCCATCTGCCGTCTCCGCTGTGATTGCCGATCTCTTCATTTTTCTGAGCGGCTTCAAAATCAAGATCATAGAGCGCCACTGTGCCTGACATCCGTTCATCAATCGACAGATCACTCATCAGGCTTCTGGCCCAGCCTTGAGACCCCCCGCCGATATAGGCGATTTTAATTTGATCTAACGTACTGATATGACACACTCCCTTTCTCAGCCTTTCACCGAACCGATCAGCATTCCTTTTGCAAAGTGTTTTTGCAGGAATGGATAGACCGCCAAAATCGGTAGCGTCGCAATGACAATGACGGCGAGTTTTATTCCCTGCTCCGGCGGAACGGTATTTTGCATCGTATCACCATTGGTCGCTGTTAAATCCGATAAGATTGTGACTTGGCGGAGCACCATTTGCAGTGGCCATTTTGCACTGTCATTGATATATAAGAGAGCGTGGAAGAAATCATTCCAAATCCCGACCGCATAAAACAGCGCAAAGGTCGCAATAACCGGCTTTGACAGCGGCAAGGCGATCCGCCAAAAGACACCGATTTCGGAACAGCCGTCAATTTTTGCCGATTCCTCCAGCTCGCGGGGCAGCTGCTGAAAGAAGTTTTTGATAATAATAAGGTTGAACGGATTAATCGCCATCGGCAGAATCAATGCCCAATACGTATCCAAAAGGCCAAGTGATTTCACGACAAGGTACGTCGGGATCATGCCGCCGGAAAATAGCATAGAGAAGATCACCAGGTTCAACAGCAGATTCCGCCCCTTCACATGCCGCTTCGCCAACGGATACGCCATCGTAAAGGTGAAAAACAGCTGCACAGCCGTCCCGACCACGGTAATGAAGATGGATACGCCCATGCTTCGGATGAACGTCGGTGTCGAAAACACATACTTGTAAGCATCAAGTGTAAAGGTTTTCGGGAATATAAAGAAGCTGCGCTGGGCGAGTTCCGCTTCTGTCGCAAAGGAACCGGCGATAATGTACAAAAACGGCAAAATGGTAATCGCGCCGACACCGCCGAGAAACAGAATGTTGCAGACGTCAAACACCCGTCCGGCTTTTGTGTTATGCATCGTGTGAATTTCAGCCATACCTCTCCCTCCTCTAAAACAATCCTTCCTGATCAAACTTTTTCGCAATGTAATTGGCGCCGAAAATCAAGATAATCCCGACAACCGATTTAAACAAACCGACCGCTGTGCTGTAGCTGTACGCGCCTTGGGTAATCCCCATCATGTATACATACGTGTCAAAAATGTCAGCCACGCTGCGGTTGAGCGAGTTCGTCATCAAATACACCTGTTCAAAGCCGAGATTCAAAAAGCTGCCGATTCTTAAAATCAACAAAACGATAATGGTGCTTCTGATTGCCGGCAGCGTAATATGCCACATTCTCCTGAACCGGCCCGCTCCGTCCATAATGGCGGCTTCATACTGCTCCTGATCAACCGTCGCCAGCGCAGCCAGAAATAAAATCGTTCCCCAGCCTGTCTCCTTCCAGATGCTTTGCATCACAATCATCGGCCGGAACCAGTCCGCGTCCGATAAGAAAGAAATCTGCTCACCTGTCAGGTTCATAATCAATTTGTTGATCACACCTGTATCGACAGTAAAGAAAACAAAGGTGATGCTGACCACGATTGTCCATGAAACAAAATGGGGCACGTAAATAAAGGTTTGGATGCATCTTTTATACACGGCCTTTCTCACCTCATTCAAAAGCAAGGCCAAAATGAGAGGCGCTGGAAAGGCAAATAAAAGGTCCAGGCTCGCCAGCATGAGGGTGTTGCGCAGCAGCCGGAAAAAATCCGGGTTCATAAAAAAGTCTTTGAAATAATCAAAGCCGCCCCATTCGCTTTTCCAGAAGCCGAGATATGGCGAATAGTCTTTAAAAGCGATCAGCACGCCCCACATCGGCAAGTATTTGAAAATCAAAAAATAAAGCAGACCGGGAATAAGAAGAAGATAAAGCCATTTGTCCCGTTTGAGTGCAGCCATCCAGCTGATGCCTTTTCCAGCAGTGAGAACAGGTGAATCTCCCTTCTTCGGCACTGTTTCCATATCTGTTCTCCTTTCGTGGTACCGGTGCGCCCGCCGAACGGCAGGCGCATCGGTTTATTTTGACGATTGATACAATTTGTTCAAGTCCTTCATCAGGTCATTGCCGCCGCTTTTTTTCCAAAGCTCCACCGCATCCTCGAACCCTTTTTCATCAATTTCTCCAATGATAAATTGTGTTCTCGCGTCGAGAATAATGTTGTCAAGCTGGGCACCTTTTTGGGTATAGACATCAGATACAAGCGACTCAGCCGGGTTAAAGACGGCTATTTTTTCTCCTTCAGTTATGATGTCCTTGCGATGCTGGAAGAGCTTTGTTTTCTGGTCTTCGATGTAATACTCGCTTTTCGGAATCGACATGCTGAACTGCGCCAAGCCTTCATGCTCATACAGGAGAGACTTGTTGTTTTTTTCAAGCGAAGTGAATACGTCGTCCTTGAGCTCGTAATTGCGGCCCTCCACTCCGTTGTTCGTGAGAATCTGCGCTTCCTTATCATTCATCTTATCGAGGAAGGACAGCACCTCTTTCAGCTCTTTTTCGGTTTTGACGCTTGATTTTGGTATCGCGATCATGCCTGAATAACCGGATGTCGGGAAGGTGCGCTTGCCATTCGGCCCCTCAAGCGAGCCGACGATATCAATCACATCCTTGTTCGACTCATCCGCCTCCTCCATCGCGCTTTGGATTTGAGACGCTCTGGAGCCGGTATCAACGATGATCCCCGCTTTTCCTTTCACAACCGGATCATTCCACTTCGCTGAATCCATGACCGCAAAGTCCTTATTGATCAAGCCCTCATCATAAAGCTTTTTAAAAAACTTGAGCGCATCCATGTATTCCTTCGTTGTAAAATCAGGAATCAGCTTTCCGTTTTCAACGCCGTAGCGGTTCGGAGCGCCGAACCAGATTTGCAGAACATCCCACGGGCTTCCGTTGCCAAGCCCCATCCATTTCGGCACGACCATGCCGTACGTATCATCCTTGCCGTTTCCGTCAGGATCTTTTTCCTTAAAGGCTTTCAGCACTTCATAGAAATCATCAATCGTTTCCGGCATATCTAGACCGACGTTTTTAAGCCAGTCGGTTCTGATGATCATACACGCTCTGATCAGGTCCCTCGTTCTGTAGATTCCGTACACCTCGCCGTTCACCGAGCTGTTCTTCAAAATCTTTTCATCTGCCTGGCTTAAATTCTTGTAGTCTTTTAAATAAGGAGACAGCTCCCAAAATGCCCCTGCTTTGACAGACTTGATAAAGCCGGCTGATTTATCTTTAATCACAATCGCATGAGGCATCTCTCCGGAAGCCATGACGATGTTGAATTTGTCGTTGTAGGATGAATCAGGCACCCATGTGACCTTAATCTCTTTGCCTGTGTATTTTTCGAGCGCTTTTAATGAAGGGCTCTTTTCACTCGGGCTTTCCGGCGATAAGAGCGGCGCCATAATTTTAATCGTGTCTTTCGAACCGCCTGCTGAACTGGATGTTTCCGAATGGCTGCATCCGGCGATCATCATGGCAGCGAGCGGCAAGGCCAGCCATTTTTTTCGCATTCTATTTTTCATGATGCGTAAGTCCCCCTTTTTTCAATTTGCATTTCCCCTTTGCCCCTCCTAATATAAAGCGCTTACATAAATTCTTGCAATCTTCATTTTTTGCACCATTTCTCCTATGAAATTCCGTCTGTTATCCTTTTTTGCCGGATGTATCTTTTTTTGCCGGAAGGGAATCTCCAATCAGTTCCAGCGCTGCTATGACGTTCAAACACCATTGAGAGACGGTGTTCGTTGTCACCCACGGGAGCTCCTCCAGCTGCGTCCATGTCTCAATGCGCTCTGGTTTGATCGGTAGCGGCGTATGGCTCAGCTTATCGTCGAGCAAAAGATTCCACGCTTTGGCGGCGAGCTTCTGGTCTTGTTTTTTTCTTGCGGCGTAGGCGGTCATGGCAGCGGCAAACATCGGCCAGTGAAAATGCCTGTCATGAAGAGCGCCTCCGCTTTTTTTCCGTTTTTCTTCATCACTGAGTGTGTAAAATTCGCCGAATTCACTCAGCATTTCCTCCCATTCCCGGTCATCAAGAAGCTCAGCCAGCTCCATCCACACTTGCGGCGCGCCGAAGGCAATGATCATATGATATCCGCCCGCTATGCCATCTCCCATGTGATGAAGCATCGAGGTCTCCGGGTCATATTCAAATGTCGGACCGGATAATAAGCGGAGCGGCAGCTGCTTCAGACAGCTGATGCCCGTTTCGATTTTTTTGAGATATGCCGGATTTTCGGTCCGCTCCCATTCCGCCAGCCAGTTCGAGCAAAACGCCGCCCAGTCCGGTCCCGTTCTGGCGTGGGTCGGGTGCTCGCCTTTCTCATAAAAAGCGCGCATCGGATCGGTTTTGACGAGGGCGTAATCGGCGTCCTTCACTTCTGTCAAAAGATCTCCCGTCCGCTCATCTCCCGTCAGATAATAATAGAATTTATAAAGCCCGGCCATGCTGATCCTCGCTTCCTTGCAGCCGCATCCCCAATGAACAACATTATGCCGTGAGCCAAGCCCTGCGTATTCCCCGAGGTGAAAGCTGTCCGTTTCGCTCGTGTGGCGGGTCATGGCTTCTGCCATGCGGAAGATATCCCCTCTGCCAGAGCGGAAAAACGCCTGCCACAGCCATAAGGTCGGAACGAGCTCATTATTTTGCCATGCATACCCGCCGAGATCATACCGCCACATATGCCGGATCGGGTCATACGTATGCATGACATCGCCATAATCCCAAAACCCGTACCATCTGCGCTGCTCTACTTCCTTTTTGTAAAATAGAAATGCGGCGTCGAGCTGTTCTTCCAGCTCTTTTTTGAGCGGATGAGATGTGTCAATGACACTCCAAACCCCGAGCGCCTTTGATTCGTAATAGACGTCCGGCTCACAAACAAGCAGCGGCGGCGCCTGCCATTTGTCAGCGAGCGTATGAAGGACATCATCAGATGGCATATGCGAAAAGCACGACAGGCTGATTTCATTTGTGTTGGCAATGCCGGTCGGATCAGAACGCATTTCATCAAAACCCTCATACGCGCTGGCCACATGGGTGTTTCCTGTATAATGCCGCAAATCCATCGCCCCTCCATCCGGAGGCCAAAACCAGACGGTCATTTTTGGGTGGCTGCCGGCAAGGCCTGTGATTTCCAGTGCTGACGGGTATTTCTCAAAAAAGTACCGCAGACCGAGGGCTATGCCGCCATTTTCGCCGCCCGCATAGCAAAGCCCCTTCGCCCGGCTGCCATGCAGCATGCCTACCCACGCATAATCTTTTCCGGTCCGTTTTGACAGGCTGTAATGATCACTGGAATCCTGCACGAGCTTGACATCATTCCAAACCGCGTTCTGTGTGCCGTGCGCAAACCATTCCTTGTGCTCTTCACTTGGAAACAGCGTTTCACCATTGATTTGTTTTTGATAAAGAGGATACCGTTCATTGAATTTACGTGTGCCAAACAGCTGGGCGGGTTCTTTGTACATCCCTTTCTCTCCTGCAAAACGGAAATGTCGGTTGTACGGCTCCCCTTCCAAAAAAAGGTCAAATTCGATACCGAGCCCCTTAATGAATTCTTGTTTACCGTTCCTGTCAATCAGCTGCGTATGTACGATACCGATTTCAGACAGCCCGGCATAAAATATCAATCTGACCACAAACGGCAGCCATTCTTCATTTGTTTTTTTGAGGATATGCACGCCCTCTATTTTGATCACTGTTTTGACAGGTCCTTGCATCTCAAGCGCCGCACGTTTGATGAGGCTGACAGACGTTTCACGAAAAAGAACCGTTTCCGCCGCCGTCTCTTTTCTCGTTTCTCTTAAGGCAACGAGCCTCCCGCCTGCGGCGATCGGCTTTCCGTTAATCTGCAATGATTGAATAAGATCGGAGCCTGTTTTAAGGATGGTACAGACGAGCGTTCCTGTATCCACTTGGATGTCATGCTTTGACTCTTTGATGCTGAGCGTTTCACCTGGCTTCAGGGCTTCTCCTTTTTGCACTGCAAAGCTTTGATGGTCCTGTCCGCTGAACACTGCCGCGTGCTTCGTCCACTTGATGCTCCCGTCCGGCCAATAGGCCGACGGTTCGCTTTGCACAAATTGGCTTTCCGCGTTTTCATTCACAAGCGCCAGACGGTCACCCTTTTTCAATTCTCCTTTTTTCCATGGCACGCCCCACGTCACACCGCTTGTCACCTTTGGCTGTTCTGATAACCATTTCATCTTTTTCATCAGTTCTCTCCCTCCATAGAAAAAAGCTGATTCGATGCAAAGAATCAGCTGTGATTGTCAAACTGAATCACACGGTATTCATGCGGTCCGACCGCCAGCCTCCCCGATTTTTCCGAACGGTTCGTCAACAAATCCGTTCCCGCTTCCGGCAATGTTACGCTTCCGCCTTTTCCATCCATATTCACGATGACCCACACAAGGCCGTTATCGCCTTTGCGAGGGGCAACGATCGTGCCGGGTGTCACATCCGACCGAACGGAAATGGCTGCTTCAGCGGCATAATGCCTGACGAGCGCTTCCAGCATCGCATCCCCTTTTTTCCCGGATGGAAGCGAGCCGAGCATGACGATTTTTCCCTTGCCGTGCTTCCGTTCTGTCAGAAAAGCATGGCCTGCTGCCGGTCCTGACTCAACCGTGCCTAGGGTGTTTCCGTTCTCTGTATCAAACACCGCGCTCCACAGCCCCAGTGGCGCCGTGATGCCAAACGCTTTTCCTGTATTCGCATCCTCGTTCATTGGAAAGGTAAACAGCGTTTTGATCCCGGCTGTTTTCTCAAGTTCGCCAAGCCCGCAATCGGTATGAATTGTATGCTCGCTTGAGCGTCCCCCTGTCAGCGGTCCAACAATCCAAATGCCGCCAGCTTCAGCGAATGCCGAAGCTTTTTGGATAAAATCCGAAGACAGATACGGCACAAATGGCGTAAACAGCAAGCGGTAGCCGTCCAGTGGAACGCCTTCCGGAATGAGGTCACGGTGTATCCCCGTGTTAAGAATACGCTCATAAAAATGGGTCACAAGCGTACGGTGCTGGAGTCCCCGGTGAGGCTCCGTTTTGATAAAAGCTTTTGCTCTGTCGGAGTACGTCATCGCTGCCTCGGCTTGAACGGGCACAGTCGATAAAATCACCTGTTCGATGTCCTTTCTTGCCCGCTCGACTGCCAGCACGTTCTGATAGCCCACGGTCGGCTCGCCCCAGGCACTGAGAACCGAACCGTGTGAAATCTCGCTGCCCGAACGCTGCTGGCGCCACAGCCAATAGCAAAAACCCTCGCTTCCTAAGGCATAGGAAGATACGGCTTCGGCCTGTAAATACCCATCGGCATGCGGAAACGCGGAGCTTTCGAGCGAGGCGGCATACGACGGACTCGTTTCCAAAATCCAAAACGGGCGCCCTTGTTTCAAGTTCCTCCACAAATCACAGTTCAATAAAAAAGCAGAAGCGTTTTCCTGCGAAGCGTACGTATCATAGGAGGCAAAATCGAGATTCCGAAACATCCGCTCATTGTCCACGCTGAACATGACAGAGCCGTTATGCGTGATCGGCGCATCCGAATAGCAGCGGATGATTTTGGCCTGTTCATCCGCAAATGAAGCGATCATCTCCATCGAAAACAGCTGATACATTGTGCTTAGAGAGGCGTGATGCAGAAACGGGGCTGGCCCCGGCTGCGGCACTTGCTCAAACGTCTGGTAGGTTTCGCTCCACACATTGGTTCCCCATGCCTCGTTTAACCGCTCAATCACGCCATAGCGGTTTCTGAGCCAGTCATGCCATAAGTGCAAGCACGTCTCACACATGCATTCTGCAACATGGCATTTAAACTCATTGTCGAGCTGCCAGCCGATCAGTCCCGGGAGCTGGCCAAGCTCCTTGGCGATGCTTGTGGTGATGATGGCGGCTTTTTTTCGGAAATACGGGTTGTTCGTACAAGCATGCTGACGGGAGCCATGCCCCATGACCTCTCTTTTTTCGTTTACATGCATACGCTCCGGCCGGCCGTGCGACAGCCAAATCGGCGGTGTAGGCGTCGGCGTGCACATGATCGTTTCGATGCCGTTATCATACAGCCGGGTGATGATCTCTTTGAAAAAACTGACGTCAATTTTTCCTTCTTCCGGTTCCATGACAGACCAGGCAAATTCGCCGATCCGCACAACATTCACGCCAACTTCACGCATGATGTCAATGTCCTGCTGAATCGTCTCTTCATCCCATAGTTCTGGATAATAGCAAGCACCGTGATACAGTTTTCTCCTCACATTTTTCACCCTTCTTTGATGATCGATTCTGTCAATGGCAGGCCGAGCTCCTTTATGCCTTTTGCCACAAGTTTCGCCATTTCATTTGCGCCTTTTTTTGTAAAGTGCGTGTAATCGTTCATTCCTTCTGACACCATAAAATAGGTGTACACTTTTTCCTCGCCCTTCTCGGTAAAGAAAGCAAGGCTTTTCTCCATCAGATCAATGAGCTGGACATTCTCCTCAGCAGCCGTCTGCTTCATGGCAATGCAATAATCAGGAAAGTCGTTCAAAAACACGCCGTTTTCATAATGAAAGCGGGCTACAGGGGTAATGAGAAGCGGATGGGCGCCTTTTTCCCGCGCGCCTGCGATATATTGCTTTAAATATTGTTTATAGGTGGTATAGGGCTCGGTGTAGCGCTCCGGCTTATTTTTCGACGCGTCATTATGGCCCATCTGCACAAACAGCCAGTCACCCGGCTCAATCACATCAAGAATCGCCTGAAGCCTGCCCTCTTCCACAAATGTTTTCGAGCTTCTTCCCCCGATTGCTCTGTTGATCACCTGGATATGCTCCGGCAGATGTGAGCCGAGAAACTGCCCCCAGCCCCCTTGATTTGTGCTGTCTCCATACGTTTGAACAGTCGAATCGCCAGCAAGATAAATGTGATTTGCCATATCTCATTCCCCCTCGTTTTTTCGTTTCATATGGCATCAATCATGGACAGCTCTTCCCTTGAAAAACCGGTGAGTTTAGCGCCTGAACATTGGTCGTCCTGGCTTTGATTAAGTCATCTTGTCGTACTGTTCAGCCTTTGCTTCGTAGTTCCTCCTATAGCGGCGCCTCCGCTTTGCTGCCCGCTATGTACAGGGCGGGCTTCGGCGGTTTTTTCATTCCCGTTCCGAGGTAAAAGCCCGTGTGCGGCGGCTGGTTGTAGGCGGTGTTCTGCCAGGCGATGCCGAGCCTGTAAACCGGATCGTGCATAAGCGTATAAAAGCGATGGCGGGTGAGATGTATCGTTGTATAGATACGGAGCGCGCTGCTGTCTTCCGTTCTCCATATCACTTCTTCCCGCCAGTCTCCGAACAGGTTGGCCTGAAGAACAGGATTTCCTTTTGTGCCGTTGTTGGACAGCACGCCGTCCGGCTGAAAAATCGTCTTCAGACAGCGGTTTTCAGCATCCCACTTTTCAATCTTCGGCCGGCCGGCCGTTCCGTCCCAGTCATGATCAAGCAGCTCCCTGACCAAGTCGCCGTCCCACCAGATGGCGAAATTGGCTGAGATGGGCGCTTTGTCACTGATTTTTTCTCCTTTACTGGTAAAAAGGCCGTATGACATTCCGTCATTGCCCGGCGGATCGATTCCCCAGACGAGCGATCCTTTGTAGTTTGGGTCTATATGAGCCGCCATGCCCCTGCCGACGTCAGTTCCGGCATGAACGCCCCACAAAATCTCGCCGGTACCGGCATCACGCAGCGACAGTCCGTACGGCTTCGAGGCATCCTCATGCACCTGAAACACTTCAAGCCCTTTTCGGGACGGATCCAGATTCCCTACATGCATCGCGTCTCCGTGTCCGAGCCCCGTTGTGTACAAGCCTATACCGTCATGATCAATCGCCATGGCGCCGTAAATGATTTCATCCTTCCCGTCTCCGTCAACATCTGCCACACTCAAGCTGTGGTTGCCCTGCCCTGCATACGCTTCATGGCCCGGCTGATTGGAATCAAATATCCAGCGTTTTTTGAGCCTTCCGTTTCTGAAATCGTATGCCACGAGTACAGCTCTCGTATAGTAGCCGCGCGCCATCACGAGGCTCGGCCGCTCCCCATCCAAATAAGCGATCCCGGCGAGAAAACGGTCCATGCGGTTTCCGTAGCCATCTCCCCAATCTTCCAGCTTGCCGCGGGGCGGTTCATATTCCACGGTCGTGAGCGCTTCACCGGTTTCTCCTTTAAACACAGTCAAATATTCTGGACCGGACAGGATTCTGCCCTGTTCGTTCCTAAAATCGGCATGCTCATCGCCAATGATGTGTCCTTTCCCGTCTGTTGTGCCGTCGGCTGTTTTCATGGCGATTTCTGCTTTTCCGTCACCGTCCAGGTCATAGACCATAAACTGGGTATAATGCGCGCCTGCTCTGATGTTTCTGCCGAGGTTGATGCGCCACAAAAAGGTGCCGTCCAGTTTATAGGCATCTATGAGAACCTCCCCGGTATATCCGTCATGGGCGTTGTCTTTTGAATTAGACGGGTCCCACTTCAGGATGATTTCATATTCTCCATCCCCATCCACATCTCCGACACTGGCATCATTGGCGCTGTAGGTGTACGGCTTTCCGTCCGGCGTGATACCGCCCTCCGGTTTGTTAAGCGGAACCTCTAGGGCATTTTCCCGCCAGACGGGAGCTTCTTTGGACAGCTTTTCTTCCCGTCCCTTATTGACGGCCGCCACCTGGTAAACAGAGTCCGCCGTTCCGTTTTGATCGAGAAAATTGGTGCTGTCCGCGATAGGCTCGCGGGTGATCCGCCTTCCATCCCGATAAAGGTGAAAAGCCGTCGTCTCATGATCCGTTCCGAGAAAACGCCAGCTGACAAACACGCCCTGCTCCGTCTTGACCGCAATTAAGCCTCTGGTCAAGTATTCCATCTGCCTCTTTTTTGGCTTCATTTTAATGGGAACGGGCTGCGTGCAGCCCGTTCCTTCCCCCTTTCTATTAAGGCGTATACATATTCGGTTTTGGCTGTTCCGCCATGCCCTCTCCTAAAAAGAAGCTTGTGTGCGGCGGCTGGTTATACGCGACATTTTGCCAGGCGATGCCAAGCCGGTACACAGGATCGTGCATCAGCGTGTACAGCCTATGCTCAGTCGGAATGGTTGTCGTGTAAATGCGGAGCGCACTGCTGTCCTCCGTTCTCCACACGACTTCCTCTCGCCAGTCCCCAAGCAGATCAGCCTGAAGCGTCGGCGTTGCTTTTGTGCCGTTGTTGGCGGCCGCGCCTGATGCAGTCAGCATATTTTTCGATACGCCGTTTTGATAATCCCACTTATCGATTCGGTTGCTGTCCAGCTGTTCCCGCAGCAAGTCGCCGTCCCACCAGATGCCGAAGTTGGTCGATGACGGAACACTGCTTCCGATTTTGACGCCTTTCGCTGTGTAAAGAGAACCGTTTGCCCACACTTCCTGTCCCGGATAACGCGGGTCAATATCAGCAGCCATCCCCCGGCCTACATCCTTGCCTGCATGAACGCCCCAAAGGATTTTTCCGGTTGCCGCATCACGGAAGGATAAGCCGTATTTTGCATTTTTGTCCTCATGAACTTGAAACACCTCAAGACCCGGCCGGCTCGGATCAAGATCCCCGGTATGGAGGGCATCCCCGTGGCCTAAGCCAGTTGAATACATGCCTTTTCCATCATGATCAACAGCCATTGAGCCGAAAATGATCTCATCCTTTCCGTCCCCGTCAACATCAGCGATGCTCAGGCTGTGATTCCCCTGTCCGGCAAACGCCTCATTTCCAGACTTCGAAGAATCGAACGTCCAAAGCTTTGACAGCTTTCCGTCTCTGAAGTTATAGGCGACAAGCGCGGTTTTGGCATAATACCCTCTGGTCATGATCAGGCTCGGCCGCTGTCCGTCGAGGTAGGCAATGCCGGCGAGAAAACGGTCAACCCGGTTGCCGTAGCTGTCTCCCCAATCTGACACATTGCCGCGGGCCGGTTCAAAGTTTGTTGTGACAAGCTCTTTCCCGGTTGCACCTTGAAACACAGTAAGGTATTCCGGCCCTGAAAGCACACGCCCCTGTTCATTTCTGTAATCAGCATTGGCATTTCCAATCACTTTGCCTGTGCCGTCTTTTGTCCCGTCTGCCGTTTTCATCGCCACTTCCGCTTTTCCGTCACCATCAAGGTCATACACCATAAACTGGGTGTAGTGCGCTCCCGCTCTGATGTTTTTGCCGAGATTGATCCGCCATAGCTTCGTTCCGTCAAGTTTATAGGCGTCAATCAGTACGTCACCCGTATAGCCATCCTGTGAGTTGTCCTTTGAATTAGACGGGTCCCATTTCAGGATCAGCTCGTATTGCCCGTCACCATCCACATCGCCAACACTTGCGTCATTGGCGCTGTAGGTGTAAGCTTCACCCTTTGGCGTCGTGCCGCCAGCCGGTTTATCCAGCGGGACTGAATGATACGGCTGCGCCCATACGGAGGCTTTTTCAGAAGCCGCCTGTTCGGTACCGTTTACGACAGCCCGAACCGTATACGTTGAGCCCGCCGATCCGTTTTTATCCACATAGTTCGTGGTTTTGACAGGCACAGCATTCAGCTTTTGTCCGTCTCTGTACACATTGAACGAAACAGATGCGTTTTCAGTGCCAAGAAACCGCCAGCTGACAAAAATGCCGCCGTCCGTCTTGACCGCCACAAGCCCCCGATTCAGCGCTTCCATCTGCCGCGCTGCTCCTTCAGCTTTCACAGGAAATACAGTGGTTCCCATCACCAACAAGACCAGCAACGTACCAGCGGTAAACAAGCGTTTCCTTCGTTTAATCATCAGACAGCTCCTTCTCATTTTTCTGTAAGCGCTTACTTAAATTGAATTTTATGCGCTTTGTGAGCTGTCTTCAATTACACTTTTTTGCATCTGCCTTTTTCAGACACTGCACTTTTTTGCGCGATTGTCATTTTTTTGTTACCCGGCTTGGTGGTGCTGGGCCTCCGTCTTTTGAAATCCTCTGAGAGCAAAAAACATCGACACTAGCCCAAATAAACATGGGCCGTAAAATGGGATCAAGCCCGGGAGCGTATACAGCAGGTAAAGGACAAATCCGCACCCGATCAGCATACATCCGGTCGTCAGCGGCCGCATGGCGCCAAACAGCAGCGCTTGCGGAATATATTTGCGAAGCGGGAGCTGGTAATGCACATAAAGGGGAAATACATACATCAGCGCAATGATATACAAAAGCCCCGCAAGCAACGTGCAGCTTGTTACGGTAAAGGACAGCCAATCCGTACTTGCAGAAAAATAATGATAATTCGCGGACAATATGAGCAAAAGAGCCGCAAACGCCAGTCCAATTGCATTGACCTTGAGAAACTCTTTTTTGTAGGTATCGAGAAATAACGGAAACACCGCGATATCCTTTTGCCCCATCAGCCATTTCCGTATGACGGCACACATCGCGGCAGTGCTCGGCGCCCATCCGAAAAGAACGCCGCCCAAAAGCGTAAACAACAGCCACAGCCCGTTGAGCCACGCAATTTTCACCACCGCTTCACAGCCTGCATAAAGCGCATCCGTTACCGTCGTCCTCATCTTCTCACCGCTTGATGCACAGCAAAATCTCGATAAGCGGCTTTCATGGGCGCCATCTGCCGGAACCCGATTTTCCCTTTTGTTAACACAGACCCGTAGGTGCTGCCGTCGTCCATCCATTCAAGAATGGGCAAATCATTGATTGAAAAGTGCACATAGCCTTTGTCTTTAATGAGCTTCATATGATACGGGGAATCAGCGTCGTCTGGAGATGGGAGCGGATCGGCTCCCATCGTGGCGAGATGGAAACCGCGGCTTTTTCTTAAATTGCAGGTGCGGAACGCTCTTTCCTCCGCGTATTTTCTGCGGAAATACGACAGGTGGAGCGCATTGATGTCCCCCGAATGATATTCAGGGTATTTTCCCGTTCTTTTCTTGAGACTTGGATCAAACAAATCTTCGCCTCCAATCCCCGCAGCGGCAAAAAACAGCATACACAACCCAGGCTGCTCAATCGGAGAGAAGTCCCACGTCACAATGATGCCATCCGGAAACGTTTCCGGGCACCAATAGACAAAGTGTGCTTCGTCCTGAACATGCGACAGATGCAAGCGGTGATCGTCAAATGTGATCTGTCCGCCTCCCTCCATCCGCCAGTCCTTCACATCGCTTGCTGACCGGAGCGGATTGCGGTACAGGCACGCGCCTTCCTTATACATATTCTTTTCCCTCCCGGCTCACGAGATGATCCTTCAGCGGAAGACCGAGTTCTTCAATGCCTTCTGCCACAAGCTTCGCAACCTCCATTGCCCCTTTTTCTGAAAAATGCGTATTGTCCTCAATGCCGTCCGGATAATTCGGATGTTCATTCGGCTGAAACCAAACGAACAATCTTTTCGACTCCTCCGGTCCGTATGCTTCATAGAGCTCTTTTGTTTTTGCCAGCAGATCAATCACAGGCACATCAAGCTCCTTCGCCAGTGCTTTCATCGCATCGGGGTACTCGCCAAGTGTATGCTCGATCCGTCCGTTTTCATCAAAACGGCGGCGCTGCACCGATGTGACAAAGACAGGTTGCGCTCCCTTTTCGCGTGCCGTATCTGCAAACAGGGTGAGAAATTGCTGAAACGTAGAGTACGGCTTCGTCCCGCGCGGTTTCTGGTCATTGTGGCCGAATTGAATAAACAAATAATCGCCCTGTCTGATGCGCTCGGCAATCGCCTGAAGCCTTCCTTCCTCCACAAAAGAATTGGTGCTTGCCCCTCCTTTGGCGTGATTGTGCACCTTCACATCTTCAGAAAACAATTGCCCGAATACCTGCCCCCACCCCGCCATCGGCGCTTCATGAGGCGGGCAGTCACTCACGGTGGAATCCCCCGCTAAAAACACTTGAATCGGTTTCTCCATCACATGTTCTCTCCTTTCACGGCGTTTCCTGATACATTTGCCTGAAGACACCAGGCGGCATGCCGACCTGTTTTTTAAAAATCCGATTGAAGTAATTGTGGCGGTAGCCGACTTCTTCCGACACGTCATGAATTTTTTTATTCGTATTCACCAGCAGCTCTTTCGCCTTTTCGATTCTGATTTGGGTCACATAATCTATAAAATTAACGCCGGTCACTTGCTTAAATGCCTTGCTTAACGTATATGAATTCATGCCGAGCGCATCGGCACAGCTTTCCAGCGAAATATCCGCCATATACTGTTCGTGAATCATGGCGATGACACGATCCGCCAGCTGCTTTTGCTGTCTGTTTTTTCTGCCCTCAAGCTTGGAAAGGTAAGGCGTCACCACAGCATCCATCAGCCAGGCCGTCGCTTCATTAGGTTCGCGCAATTCTGAAATGTCAAGAAGCAGCTCCCGATGCTGAAATAGGTCACTCGGATTGAGCCCGGAATGCAAAATATCCTCCTGAATGCGGGAAAACAGCTGAATCAGGGCGGAGTGCACATGCCTGTCTATGACCGCCTTTTCCGCCAGGTCCTCCATGCATACACGTATCAATTCCTCGACCTCCTGTTTTCTTTCCAGCCGGATGGCCTGAACAATTTGTTTTTCCAGTTCAAAAGGATAATAAGGGGCGGATTGCTCACCCTGAGGGAAGTCGGCCTGCAAATCAATCACCTGATGCCGGTTGGCAAACTGCCTGCGGGATTTGCCGCTTTTTACATCCTGAAATAAAGCAGGGATCTCCGTGACACGCTCCGTCTTCCTGCTCATCGTTCCGGTCAGGCTTAATCCGGTAACATCGTCAAATTGGCGTGCCAGCTCTTTTACATACGCCTTCAGATCAGAGCTGTTTGTTTTCATCACAAGCAAGGTGACGGAAAGCCGGCCGATATCAAGAATAGAGGTCTGAAAACAGCGTTTTGCCGCAAGCTCCTCGGCCAGATTGGTCAGCGTAAATACAGCAAGCTGTTCATCACCGGCACGAAAGATGCTTTTTTCACAGCGGAGGCCTGTTACCTGAAGATCAAGCACCTGAAACACATTTTCTCCGATGCTCCATCCAGCCTCCTCCATCCGCGATCTGAGGCTTTTCTCGTTGTCATAGTAAAAATCGCCCTGCAAGAGGTGCTGAAAGAAACTCTTTTTCATATGGGGTGTCTGCCGCAGGAGCTGCTTTTGAAGTTTCTGGCTTTCAAGGGATAGATCATGCCATCGCTTTTCAATCCACTTGAATTCATCCTGCCCGGACGCCTGCCATGTTTTCTTCTCTCCCCCGGTAAACAAGCCAAGCAAATGCTGAATGGGGCGATAGATTTTTTTTGATGCATACCACGTCATGCACACCGCCAAGCAGATGCAAATGACAAGCATCACGATGATCACTTTTGATAAAAACACCATCGGCGCTGTAATGGCTGAAAGAGGCGCCGCTGACACAAAGGTCCACTGCTGATGCATGCGGTTCATTTCTCCAAATGAGACGGAATACACCTTGCCGTCCCATTCCATCTGAAAATGGCCTTTCTCTTTCGGCTGTTTTTTTACCTCTTGAAGTAAAGTCTTTTCAAAATCTATTTCTCCCTCGTGAAAAAGCACCTCCTGATTTTGATCCAGAAGCAGCGCACTGCCATCAGGATAAGGGGACAAGCTTTGTAGGATGGACTCCATTTCTTTCGGATCAACCGCCAGCATGATCGCGCCGAACGGTTTCTCCGCTGCGCCCGGAATGAGCTGGATCAGCATCGCTTGATTTCCGGATCGGTTCCAATAAATACTGTTGTCTGAGGCAAGCAGCGAGCGATACTTGCGAAGCGCCTCCTGTTCTGTCAAAGCGCTGTATTCAGGGCTCAGTACAAGAGGCCGGGGGCTGTTCAGAAAGATGGAAGCCTGCTCGATCAGCGGCTGCTGGTCCCGTAAAAGAAACAGTTTTTTCGTTAATTGATAGGAGAACGTAAAGTCTTTCTCCAAATCCCTCTCGGCCAATCCGTTCATCAGCGAAGAATCATATGCCATCTGGGTGAGAGTCAGCTCCAGCACTCCCAGTTTCTCATCCATTCGGCTGACTTCACGCGCCACCTGTGTTTCATGTGATCTCTGCAGCTCTTTCTCTACCTTATCGATCGAAAGAAAGTAGATAGCGCCGCCAGTCAGCAATCCGGGAATACAGGCAATCAGCAAAATGAAGACAAAGTTTCTTTTGAAATACGTTCCCTTCCAGCGTGAAACCCGTTCCTTCTGTTGAGGCTGTTTTTTCATCCCTTTCCCCCCGCCGCCATCTTTACTGATACACGCGTTTTTTCGTTCTCAACACATCAGCAAGAAACGTCAGCGCAAGTCCCTGTCCCCATCCTTGTATTCGTTTGTAAGGCACCTGTTTGTATCCTTCTGCATTTTTCATGACGGCTGTTCCGGCCGATACCTTGCTGACCCGTCCGTCCTCTTCTACCGCATCCAAAATGGCGGCAAGCGATTTCTGCACATATTTCGTATACAGCTTTCCGTTCGACAGCAGAGCAGAGGCAATGCCAGCCGATGCCGAAACTTCGAGATATGAATCCGGGTCATCCAAAATGGTATGCCACAGCCCTGTATCGTCCTGAAGGCGGACGAGCGCGCTTAGCTGATCTCTGAGCGATCCGTCGATGATCATAAAGGAAGGATGCGTCACCTCAATGAGCGGGAGCGCCTTCGCCATCGTAAGTGCCGCCCAGCCGTTCGCCCTGCCCCAATAAATCCCCGACAGATGATTTTGCGCTTTATTGTCCCAGGCGTGGTAGTACAAATTCGTGACAGGGTCCTGAAGCACGTCTTCATGTCCGTGAAACTGGCGCATGCCGTCTTCAAAATAATCCTCACGCTCCATCACCCGCCCGATTCTCAGCATAAACAGTCCCGCCATCATCAGCGTATCCGCCCATGCCTGTTCTGGAAACACGTACTCTGTCGAATTAACCGTATGCTGAAGAATCCCCTCGCCAAAGCGCGGCGCTTTATGCAGCACATACTCCGCCATCTCGCCCGCTGTTTCCAAATATACGTGATCACCCGTCACCTTGTGGAGGAACAAAAGCGTATGTCCGATGGAAACCCCGTTGATCGAAAGCGGCGGCAGCCCATCCTCCAGCTGCTCATCCACCCACGTTTTTAACAGATTGATATATTCCTCGTTTTCCGTCGCTTCATAAGCCTCCGCCACGCCGTAAAACGCGACGCCGCCCGGCCAATCCCACGCAAAATCCATCTGAAATGTCCGTTTCACGATCCGGTCAATGACGGACGTCACCTTTTCTTCGTCAAAGATAAGCTGTGCCATCTGCAACACTCCTTTTTTATTTTAATCCGGTCGTACTGATGCCCTGAACGATATATTTCTGAAACAAAAAGAATACAAGAATCACAGGCAATAACGAGACGGCCGACATAGCAAACATCGCGCCCCAGTTCGAAGCAGATTCCGTATCGAGGAAAAGCTTCAGCGCA
This sequence comes from Bacillus sp. LR_5, assembly GCF_042709275.1. NCBI lineage: Bacteria > Bacillati > Bacillota > Bacilli > Caryophanales > Bacillaceae > Bacillus > Bacillus sp. LR_5. The sequence continues at coordinate 136,841 of NZ_JAVAXX010000001.1, forward strand.
AGCGAAACTGGATAAAGCTCCGGCTTATTCAAATACAGGAGCGGCTGAATCAGCTCCTCCCACTTCCAATAGAAGGAGAAAATCGCAGACGTCGCAAGCGCTGGGGCAATCAGCGGAAGAATGATCCGCCAAAAGCAGGCAAAGCGCCCGCAGCCATCGATTCGAGCGGCTTCATCCAGCTCCTCGGGAATCGTCCGGATAAACTGGATCATCAGAAAAATAAAAAACGCATGCCCGAAAAATTGCGGAACGACAATCGGTTTAAAAGAATTCAGCCAGTCTAATTTCGCAAACAAAATGTACTGCGGAATCATCAGCACCTCATGCGGCAGCATTAACGTCCCCATCATGCAGGCGAACCAAAACGCTTTCCCCTTAAACGGGATGCGCGCAAACCCGTACGCAATAACAGCCGATGACAGGACGGCGCCGATTGTTGACAGGCCGACAATGATCGCCGAGTTTTTAATAAAGGTCAGAAACGGCTGCCCCGCAATGCCCTTCCATCCTTCAGCATAGTTGCTGAGAATAAAAGGATCGGGAATGAGAGAATGAGAGGTTGTAAAAATACTGGAGCTTTCCTTAAACGAGCTGACAAACAGCCAAATGACCGGGTACAGCAATAACACTGCCAGCGATGCCGTAAAAACATGGAACAGTATGCGTTTGGGCCTGACGCGCCCGGCTTTTTTTCTCTCAAAAACCGGGGCTTCTCTGACAGGCTGGTTGACCGGCTCCATCCGTCATTCCTCCTTTGACTCGTAATGAACCCAATATGACGATGTTTTAAACAAAATCAGCGTAATCAGCCCGACAATGATAAGCATGATCCACGCCATCGCCGATGTGTAACCCATTTGAAAATAGTTGAACGCCCGCTGGAACAAATAGAGCGAATACAAAAGCGTCCCGTCAAGCGGCCCGCCCTCGCCCTTCGAGATGATATAGGCAGGTGTAAATGTCATAAAAGCAGAAATCGTCTGCATCACAAGATTAAAGAAAATAATCGGCGTGAGGATCGGAAGCGTAATTTTAAAGAAACGCTGCACCCGATTTGCCCCATCCACGCTTGCCGCTTCCAAATACGAAGACGGAATGTTTTTCAGCCCGGCCAGAAAAATCAGCATCGATGACCCGAACTGCCAGACGGACAGCAGAATCAATGTCCACAACGCGCTAGTCGGGTCCTGGTACCAAAGAATTTTTTGATCAATCCCGACAAAAAACAGCAGCGCATTGATGACCCCGTCATTGCCAAAAATATTGCGCCACATAATCGCCACGGCCACGCTCCCGCCGATGATCGAAGGCAGATAAAAGAGCGTTCTGTAAATGGCCGTTCCTTTTGATGCATTGTTTAAAATGACAGCGATAAAAAGCGCGAAGCCGAGGCGGAGCGGAACCCCGGCAAGCACATACGTAAACGTCACCTTCAGTGACTGCCAATACTTTTCGTCACCCGTAAACATTTCCTTGTAGTTATCGAGCCCGATCCATTTCGGCGCCGTAAACAAGTCATAGCTTGTGAAGGACAGAAACAAGGACGCCCCCATCGGAATCACCGTAAAACATAGGAATCCGATAATAAACGGAGAAATAAAAGCATATCCCGCCAGATTGTCTTTTCTCATACTCCGGCTTTTTTTCATTGCATCAGCCCCATTTCCCGTCAGTTATTCCTCTCTAATATCTCATTGGCCTGCTTCCGGAACGTTTTGGCGGCTTTTTCCGGCGATACCTTCTGATACAGAATCTGATCAGACGTATCCTTCAGCAGCTTGATGACCTCCGCGCTTCCCACAGGCTCCGGCGGATCGGCTTTGCTGATGTTTTTTGATGCGGTTTCTACATATTCCATGATGTTGGCTTCTTCCTCATTCAGCTTCGGTTTAATCGCGTCCGCCACCTTGTCGGATACCGGTACACCCCTCTCGCCTTTGATCAGCATGTTGGCTTCTTTATTGTTGACGAAGAAATCGATAAACTTTGCGGCCTCTTTTTTATGCTCAGAGCTTTTCGGAATCGAAAACAGCATACTCGGCTTCAGCGTCAGCGCCTTTTCCTTCATTTGCTCCGGCGGCAGATAGAGAGACAGCGGCGAGTCTGTCAATCGGGCAAAGCCCAAATATTGATTGGAGTAGTTCCATGTAATTGCTGACTTACCTTTGACGATAAAGTCGTCCTCCATCCCTTTAATCTGTGCGCTTTCATCAGGTGTTGGGGATGTTTTCGCTTTCACCAGCCTCAGCTGCCGTTCAAAATAATCGACAAACAGCTGATCATCCTGATACGCGAGGCCTGTGCCGTCTTCTTTATAAAAACGCTCACCCTTCGTGCGCAAATAATAAGGGAAGAAAATATCAGGCGGATGCATTCCATTGGAGCCGTAGACGCCGGCTTTTTCCTGAAGGTCATACGCCAGCTTCTCGTAATCTTCCCACGCCCAGTTTTCCTGATTGATGGACACACCTGCTTTCTTCAGTAAATCATCATTCGCAATCGCAGACAGCACGTTGACGCCCAGCGTAAACCCATAGAGCTTATTGTCAATTTTTCCGCCCGACAGCATATTCTCGTCGATTGAACTGACATCAATCGTTCCATCCTTTGTATACGGCGTTAAATCTTCCAGCTGGTTCTTCTTTCCGTACTGTGCCAAATAAGCGGTATCCATTTGAATGACATCAGGAAGCTGGCCGGCGGCAGACATCGGCGCGAGCTTTTTCCAATAGTCATCCCAGTTCGCAAATTCCGCATCAATATGGACGTGCGGATTCTTTTTCTCATATAGTTCAATCACCTTCGTTGTATAATCATGCCTTGGCTGCCCGCCCCACCATGCGATTCTGAGCGTAATGTCTTCTTTTTTCCCCGATGCCTCTTCGCCTGAAGAACATCCGCTGAAAAAAAAGACGCAGACAAGTGTTAACAGCACGTAACAAATCTTCTTCAAACCAATCCCCCCTTTAATGTAAGTGCTTACATTTTATTTTAAAGTGTTCGGATGGGGCGAAACACTCAAAAAACAGTGGCGAAAGTAAAAAAAACAGAGATGGCTATCCTGCGGAAGCGCCTCCCTGTTTTCTTCTGAAATCTGACGGTGTCAGACCGGTATATTTTTTAAAGACGAGACTGAAATACTTCGGATTATCGCCAAACCCAATTTCTTCTGCAATTTCTGATACACTCGCGTCCCGCCTTATTTTCATCTGCTTCATCGCATGCTCAAGACGTACTCGTGTAACGTATTGGGAAAATTTCTCTCCTGTTTCCTGTTTAAATAATTTCCCGAGATAATCAGGATTCATAAACAGCATATCCTTCGCCGCCCATTTTAAGGAGAGATTCGGATTTCCGAGTTCGTCGGCAACAAGCCTGATCATTTTCGAAATCACTGCGCTTCCGTGCAGGTCACCAGATTCTTCGGCTGTGTCGCGAAACAGCTGCCCAGCGTGCCGGAGTTCTCCCGCCTGACTGATTGCCATCTGGCGGTCCGCGAAAACGTCCGCCGCCTTTTCAGCGGCATTTTCCTCCACGGCGAGCACGGTCCATTCTCCGCTGCTGCAAACCGCTGTCAGCGCCGACCCGAGTGCCTTTCTGGCCGTGAGATCAATAGATTGCTCCCCTTTTAAGATCAGGAGGCGGACCTTTTTTTCGGCAAGTGAAGGCGGCGGAGACAACTGGGCCACACCGGCGATCACCCCCTCCAAGTACTGATCGGCAGCAAAAGAACGAATATGATCGAGCTCATGTTTCAGATGAGCGGTTTTCTTTTTCCGCACCTCATGCTGCTTCAGTTCGGCAATGATTTCCTCCAGTGAACTGATAATCTGCTGTTCATTGCAGGGCTTCAGCAAATAATGCTTGACTCCGTATTTCATTGCTTCCTTCGCGTACTCAAACTCCCCAAACCCGGACAGGACGATAAATTGAACCGACGGACTCACGGCTGACACCTTTTTGATCAGCTCAAGCCCGTCCATGCCGGGCATTTTGATATCTGTAATGACAATATGCGGCTGCCTATGTAAGATCTTCTCGTACGCTTCATTCCCGTTCTGCGCCTTGCCAATTAATGAAGTTCCAAGCGCCTCCCACTCAATGATTCCTGCCATTCCGTCAAGAATAATCCTCTCATCATCAGCTAGCAATATCTTATACATCACGCCACCTCATTTCGGCACGGTATAGTGATCACAATCCTCGTTCCCTTTCCTTGCTCACTCTGAATACGCAAGCCGTACGGCTCTCCGAATGTCAGCCGGATGCGTTCACGAATATTCCAAAGTCCGATTCCTCTACCGCCCGATGTCTCAAGCATCCGTTCATCCATGCCGGGCCCGTTATCTTCGACCGTAATACAGACACAGTCCTTCATCTTTTTCGCCTGAAGGCGGATGGCGCACGGCCTTGTGAAGGGCTCAAGCGCGTATTGAACCGCATTTTCCGCCAGCGGCTGGAGCGTCAGTTTCGGAATGAGGCAATGCTTCACTTCTTCGTCGATATCCAAAGTGAAGTTCAGGCGCTCTTCAAATCGAAACCGCTGAATGGTCATATAGTGAAGAACGATATCCGCCTCCTCCTGAATGGTCACTATATCTTTCTTCATATGAATACTGTTTCGAAGAAGAAAACCGAGCGATTCCACCATTTTTGAGATTTGCTTTTGCTGATTCGCCTTTGCCAGCCAATTGATGGATTCGAGCGTGTTATATAAAAAATGCGGGTTGATCTGGGCTTGCAGTGCCTTCAATTCGGTTTCTTTAATGATGAGCTGTTTTTCCACATTTTCTTCCATAAGCTCGTTAATCCGTTTCATCATGACAGTAAAATGGCGGTTCAGCATGCCGGCCTCATCCTGTGTATGTTCCGGCAGAGAAAGCGATACGCCCGCCTCAATGCCGCCGTCCTGCACCGATTTCATCGCGGACACAAGCTGCTCGATCGGCTCCGTGATACTGTTGGCGATTTTCCTTCCGAAAAGCAAAACCACACAGAAAAACAGAAGAAAACACGTGCCGATCACCGTTTTCATAAAGGAAATTTTTTCGAACATCTGATCAAAGGGGATGACGTTATAGTAGCTCCAATTTTGATAGGATGATTGAAGGAAAGAAATAAAGTAACGTTTGCCATTCTTTTTTATCAAGTCATAACCGGGGTGCTTTAGCGTCTCATTTGCCGCCTCAGGAACAAGCACTGATGCATCTGCCGAATACACCAAATTCCCGCCTTGGTCGGCAATCATGATGTCTCCGACCGAATCGCCCCAATCCTTCGGTACATCACGAATCATCTGTTTCACATTGACTTGGATCAGCACCATGCCCAAGCCGTTCAAGCTCAGCTGGTGATAGGATCTGATCTGCCGCGCTGAAATCAGGACAGGATCGGAACCGCCGAGCGTCATCCAAAGATTTCTTCCATTTTTCGCTTTGGCCCGTTTAAACACCTCTTCCTGCTCCTGCTTCAAAAGATCTGAAGAACTGCTTCCCGCTGAATACTCTGAGCCGCGGGCATCAATTAAATGAATGGAATCGATGTACTTTTCATCACCGGCATATTCCGCCAGCTGATCCCACAGCTCCTGCTTCATTTGATACTGATCGTACGTATCATCACGGTTTTGCATGCTCAGAATACGCTGAATCTGTTCGTCTGTAATGATTTCATATGACACATCCTCTATCTTCTTTAGCTCGTCTTCGATCCTTTCAGAAGACATCCGCAGTACCTCCGAGGATTTGCGGTAAATTTGCTCATCATACACATGAAAGGCGTACTGCACCCCGCTGTATACAAACAAAAAGGAAACAGCCATAATCAGTGAAAGGAACACAAACAGCTTATCCCTAATCTTCATCCGCCTGTACCAGCCAGCAGCTCTTTTTTTCATGCCGCCTTTTCTTTCTCCTGACGCTGATCCATTGACCGAAACGCTTTAAAGGATAGCTTCGTTAAGATCAGGCTCAGTAAACTCCCGCTGAAAAACAGCAGAAACGTGACGTGAAACAACACGAGAAACAGCACACCGACAGCGCCCGCCGCCATCATGAGCGTCACCGCCGGACGGCTGAAGGCGATCAAAAAGCTGATGCTCAGCACTTCTCTGATTTTCACGTCAAAATGAGAAAACACCGGAAACACATACAGCACAACAAATGCGAAAATCAAGCTGATGCTCAGGAACACATTGACGAGCACAGACTGATTCATCTGAGCCGCAATCCGCATATCCGCAAACAAAAACAGGCCGGCCGTCACAAGAATGAGCCCGAGGATATGTGCTGCCCGCCATTCCTTTTTAAACGCCCGAAAAAAGACAGAAAACACTGGGGCATCCGTGTTCCCCTTCGCCCATTCTCTCGTCACTGAAAACATCGCGGCAGTAGCAGGCATCACCCCAAACACAACCAGACCTGCAAGAGAAAACAAAATCCAAAGCACATTCAAATAGGCCAGTCTCATCACCCACGTACAAAAGCGATTCATCCCATTCGTCACACTGTATATCATCAACATCACCTTCCCGCTTCAGAAAACGCTTTCATTTGGAGTAATAAGTATTTCTCCTTTCGAAAGAAAATTCCTGCCGTCCTATGTAAAATTCGACATGATTAGAGGCAGCAGACGTCCTTAACTTTTTCTGTAACGTATCCGGCCTATTACATAAAAAATGACCACAGCTCTATACTCCTTTTTGTACAAGACAAAAAAGCCTCCTGCAAAGGACGCTTATTCTGCCGAAATCTCTTTCTCAAACAAATGATACCCGGATGCATCAGCACCCATGAATTCATATCCCATACGCCGATAAAAGGAATGCAAGGCATCGTTATCAGCGACACAATCAAGCCGGACCCGTGTTTTTCCCGGAAAGTATATGCCCGTCTCCGCCCAATGAAGGACGCGTGCTCCAAGCCCCTGTCCCGCATACCGGCGGCTTACTGCGAGGCGGTGCAAATAAATGGACTCCTCATGCCCATCGTCTCCCCAAAGCGTCCGGTCCCACTCGCTCGGTTCAGGCAGCAGCATCACGACAGCCGCAAGCTCTTCGTCTTTTTTAAACACAAACACATGTCCATTTTCAATGGAACCTGTGATATCATGTGTATCTTGCCCTTCCAACAGTCCGCTCCATTGGTTAGAACCCCGATCCCGGAGCCATTCAGCTGTTCGGACGAGCAATCCAGTAATCGATTCTGCATCCTCATAGACAGCCGGACACGCGTAAAATCCATCTGCAATCGTTTCGTTCTTAATCTTAAAAGCTGACATAAAGGCCTCCCAATCAAAAAGTAAGCTTGCACACACACCTTGATTATAATGCAGACCAAACAGCAAAAACAGACCATTTTCTCTGTATGTAAAAGGGTGTATGAAAGAGAGGCCAATCTGCCCATTAGAAAATCTTCTTTTTATCCCGCTCTTCTTTTAAAATTTCAACCGCTTCCCTGAAGCGCATGGAGTGTACAATTTCACGTTCACGCAAAAAACGCAGGGAATCGTTTAAATCAGGATCATCCGAAATATCAATCAGCCATTGATACGTCGCCCGCGCCTTTTCTTCTGCAGCAATGTCTTCGTATAAATCGGCAATCGGGTCACCCTTCGCCTGGATATAGCTCGCAGTAAACGGAACGCCCGCCGCGTTGTGATAAAAAAGCGCGCCATCGTGATTGGCGTAATGATCTCCAAGCCCCGCTTCACGAAGTTGCTCCGGTGTGGCGTCTTTTGTCAGCTTATAGACCATGGTCGCAATCATTTCCAAATGGGCAAACTCCTCCGTGCCGATGTCTGTTAAAAGGCCGATGACCTTATCAGGAATCGTATAACGCTGGTTTAAATACCGGAGAGCTGCGGCCAGCTCGCCGTCCGCTCCGCCATACTGCTCAATCAAATACTTCGCCAGCGTCGGGTTGCACGTACTGACCTTGACAGGGTATTGCAGCTTCTTTTCATACACCCACATTCAAGCATTCCTCCTTATACTTGCCACGGCCATGGCCCTTTTCCCCAATCCCAATCCTCACCCGCGGGGCTGTTGCCGTACTGCAAAAGCGGTCCGTAAGAGGATTCAAATTGCCTTTTTAAGTGCCTTGAATAGCCGGAATATTGATTGAATTGCTTCAGCGCGTCTTCATCATGAGGATGTGTATTTAAATAAAGGCTCAACTCAACAAGCACAAAATCCGCGGCCTGAATTTGCTCAAGCTGACGGTAGTATTCGGCATCAATCTTTTTTGCCATGTACGTCTCCCCCTCGATAAGGGTTTTCATAAAAATCATAGAGATCCTTCCAAAGGGTGCCTTTCCTCAAAGCCTCCATTGGCGAAAACTGCTCCATATGCTCAGGCTGAAAGGTCATATAAAGGTTAGGGGGCGTTCTGTAATATTTCTTCCCTATGGGCGGACAGGGATCAAAACGGCTGTGAAAGGGCGTATATGATTTGACAGGCGTAAACGGCTGCATATCCTTCATTCAGGCTCCTCCTTTCTCAAAAACAATGACCTTAATAGGTATGAGGCAGGAGGCGTGATTATGACTGAAAACGCGGCTAAACTTTTTCAATTCAATCGATAAAAAGAAGACCTTCGGCAGAGCCGAAGGTCTTTCTAGATGAGATCAACGTTTCCAGTATGCAGCATGAGCAGCCGCAAACTCAGTCAGCGAACGGGGTTCTTTTCCCGTCACACGCTTCACTGTATCCGTTACCCGATGTTCCGCACCATGGCGGATCGCTTCATCCAGCCCCGCCATAAAACGGGCATAATCCGCCGGCAAACCAGCTGCCTCCATCCGATTATGCAGCTCGGAACGAGAAATGCTGACGTGCTCCACCCGGCGTCCCGCCGCAGCTCCGATGATCTCCGCCGCTTCGGCATAGCTCAACGCCTCGGGCCCTGTCAGAATATGATGTGTTTGATGAGGAACATCATCTATCAAAGCACGCACGGCCGTTTCTGCGATGTCATTAGCGTCGATGAACCCTAGCTTTCCCTCACCCGAAGCCGTGATGATGTTCCCCTCAGTTTGAATAGACATTCGATGCTGGACATTGATGAAATTTTGCATAAAGTATGAAGGCCGCAGCACCGCCCATTCAGGAAAATCGCGCACAGCCTGATGAAGCGCACCAAACACAGGGCCATCTTCAGGGACAACCGACGCACTAAGCATCACCACACGCTCCGCACCGAGCCGCTTTGCCTCCTGTAGAAACGGGAGCACATAAGGCGCCGGGTCAAACACACCGACCGGAGCAACAAGATAGATCTGTTTTACCTGTTCCAGAGCAGACGTAAAACTGGAGGCATCCTTCCAATCAAAATACACATACTCAGCATCAGCAAGCTCGCCCTTTTTCCGGCTAGCAATCCGCACCCTGTACCCGAGCTCTATTAAACGGTTGGCGATTCGGCTCCCGGTTGTGCCGGTCCCGCCCGTGATTAAAATCGGCTGCTGTTTCATCATCTTCCACTCTCCTCTGTTTGCAAAAATGATCCTCCAAACGCCTCTTTTACAACCAGCGGATTCCAGTAATCCTTATAATGCACAATGCGGCCGTCTCTCGTTTCGATGACACTGATATAGCTTTGACGATAAGGCAGCCCAGTCTTAATCACATGGCCGTCACATTGAAACTCCGCAATCATCGTATTCGTATCTGCTGAGCGGTACACTGTCGGAGCCGTAAACGAAGAAAGATAAATCTGCTTAGGATAATCTTTAATATAATCGTAAATGGCCGCCTTTCCTTCTATTCTTTTTGGTGACCCCTCTGGCGCATAAGGAAACTCAAACACGGCATTCTCATCCCAAAGCTCCGTCCAGCTCTTCATGTCCTTCTCTAGCATATACGCCATAAACTTTCTCAATGTTTCACATGCCTTTTCAAATTCATTCATCAGCATTCATTATCACCTCATTTTTATTCTAGACCATTCAGTCCGAAAAGGGCATACATGGGCAAAGAATCCTTTACCACATGTTAATCAAGTACCGATAAACTTACGTCAACATGGTCCTGAAGCCGGTTCATATCAGCCGTCACTTTAGCGACAAACGTCAGAGACAGCCTGCTCTGATTCAAGTATCGGGCAAGCGCCGATATATCAGTATCTTCGCCAGTCAATTCTCCTTGATCCTTCGCTCTTAAAAGCGCCTGATAAAAAGCGTCCTCAAGCTGCTTTGATTGTCCCTCAAAATACGAGGCAAGCTCAGGATCATGCGGGATCTGTTCAATCGCGCTGTTTATGATGTAACACGCCTTCGCACGTTCCGGATCTTTGAGGACATTGACACCTTCCTGAAAAATATCACGAATGGCTTCCTTTACAGATCCAGGCGCCTCAAGTCTTTCGATAACCGCAGCGTTTTTCCCCTCAAGATATGTCTTCACAGCTGACAGAAACAAATCTCGCTTTGTTCCATACGTATCATACAAACTTTGGCGCGCAATGCCTAAATGAGAGAGCAGCTCCTGAAGAGAAGTGCCTTCGTAGCCATACTCTCCGAAAACCTCTATCGCTCTATGCAGGACAAGTGCAGTATCGAATTCTTTATTCCTTCCCAAACGAATATCACCTCCTACAAGAAGATATTACCTTTTCCAGACTGAACAGTCAAGAAAAAGGAAGAAGAAAAAACACCCTTGATCAGCAAGAGTGCCCGTTCTTCCACGCCTTTTATTTATGGCCGTCTTTTCCCCAGTGCCCCATTTGGTGGTGATGGTGCCCGTAGTTTCCATCATGGTGGTGATGATGATGCCCATAATTTCCATCATGATGGTGGTGATCATGGTGTCCGCCATTTTCATCATGATAGTGATGGTGATGGCTATCATTAACGTGGTGCATTCCGTAGCTTGGATAACTCATTGAGCTCGGATAGCCTCCATAGCCGCCGCCTGGGAAGCCGCCGCCGAATCCTCCAGACATGCCATATCCAGGATAGCCTGAGCCTCCATAACCTGGATAGCCCATCCCTGTGTACATGCCATGGCCCGGATAGCCTGCGCCTCCGTACATGCCGAATCCCGAACTGCCTGCACCATAGCCTGGGTAAGCGCCAAAACCAGGTCCGCAGCAGATGTGTCTTGAATCAGTCATTCCAATCTCTCCTTCACATAGGTTACAGTCCAGCGTATGAGAAGGCCTCACAGATCGTATAGACATCCGCCTAAACACAGATAAAACAATTTCATGGACAATAAAAAAAGCAGACCATGACAGTCTGCTCCTTTTTTATTCACCAAGATCTACGTTATGGTACACCTGCTGAACATCTTCTAAATCCTCTAACGCATCAATCAATTTTTCAAACTGTTCCTTCGCATCATCCGGAAGCGTCACTTCACTTTGTGCAAGCATTGTCAGCTCGGCTACTGTAAATTCCTCAACGCCCGCGTTTTTAAATGCCTCCTGCACCGCATGGAATTGATCCGGCTCGGCATATACGATCACACTGTCATCCTCTTCTAAAATGTCACGAACATCGACATCCGCTTCCATCAGGATTTCAAGCGCTTCGTCAGCAGTTTTGCCATCAACACCGATAACAGCCGTCGCATCAAACATGTAAGCAACAGATCCGCTCACACCCATGTTTCCGCCGTTTTTCCCGAACGCCGCACGCACTTCCGGCGCCGTACGGTTTACATTATTCGTCAGCGCATCAACGATGATCATTGATCCGTTCGGACCGAAGCCCTCATAGCGAAGCTCATCGTAGTTCTCTTCCGCTCCGCCCTTCGCCTTCTCGATCGCACGTTCAATGATGTTTTTCGGCACGCTGTAAGTCTTCGCGCGCTCAAGCACAACCTTCAGCGCCTGGTTGGATTCCGGATCAGGCTCGCCCTGCTTCGCCGCCACATAAATCTCACGGCCAAACTTCGCATAAATTCGACTCGTATTTGCGTCTTTAGACGCCTTCTTCTCTTTAATATTGTTCCACTTACGGCCCATGATGCTCCACTCTCTTTCATATATATCAATCTGTATATTGTTATTCACTTTATCCATTATACCTCAAATGGTTTGGTTGTTTCGAGTGTCTTGCGTTAGAAATAGAAGGAATGCCGAGGTATTAAAGGCCAACCGTTTTCCGAAAAACAAGAAAAAAGCCCTAGCTAGGGGCTTTCTTCTTCTGATCACTTATGAGATGATGAGGGGAATGATCAATATACGTTGTGTTTCGATCTGTTGATTCCTTAAATCCGCCAGACTGTGTCAAGAAAGGAAACGAAATGCTACCGAAAACTAGAGTAACAGCAAGGCACATCATCACTTTTTTCTTAATAGGCATATAAACACTCTCCTTTTTGAATATCTTCTTGCGCTTTCAGCACTTTCCGATAAAACGCAGCAGCATGTTCAAAATGACAGCGGCTTTCAAAAACAGCCGCAGCACTTCGGGCACATGCTTCAATGTAAGCGTGCAGGTTCTTTTTTTCGAAATAGCTTAAAAGATCATGAATTTTGCGTTCGTCAACAACCTCTTTGTAAACTGCCTGCAAGAACAGATACAATTCTCTATAAAGTTTGTGGGGCCCCGCATTTGGATAGGTTGCAATATGTTCTAATCCTTCCTCTATGAACTGAAACGCCTTCTGTGTTTGGCCTGCTTTACATAATGTCCAGCTTAACCCAAACAAGACTTTCGGAAGCAGATCAGGGACTGTTTCCCTGCTTACTTTCGCCGCTTTTTGAAAGTGATGTATAGCCATCTGATCGTCTCCTGATCTGTCATAACTATTCGCGATGTTCAACAGAGAAATGGCGATAAATCGGTCGTTTTGAATATCCATTGCCAACTCCAGCGCCGTTTCTAAATGCGGGAGGGCTCTATCATAATGCTTGAAATCATCATAGTTGCCGGCGATCACAAACAAGCTTTGGATTGTTCTAATGCTGTATAGGGGATGCTTATGATAAATGTCTAGGGCCTGAAGGATATGATGCATCGACACATGGGTTTGCTTCATATGGTAATACGCCTCTGCCACTTTAAAATGGAATTCCGCTTTCTCAATTTCATCTGACAGAAACGGCAGTTCTTTCTCCGCCTCGCGATAAAACCCGATCGCTTCCACATATTCTTTCTGATCAAATTCATACATGCCGCGGAAAAACAAAGAGTAGTATTTCAAAAGGCCTGTGAGTTTTTTCTGAGGAGTTTCAATTGTTTCCAGAAGCTCTGTCACTGTAGGGCGATTTCCGTATGTTTGTCCCGGCTCCAAATAATCCAGCATCAGCTGGTGCCGAAAACACATCAGAGAATAATAGATCAGTAAATCCTGGTCTTCTTCCATCTGCTGAATGTCCTGCTCCACTTCCGCTTTCAAAACCTCAGCATCCGGAACACTGAACTGGCGAATCATCTTGTACCATTCATTAATCTTAACACCAACACATGAAGACGGTATGGCTTGACTCAACGGCTTCCCTCCCTCTCTATAAGATATGTAATATTCTATCAATCCCAAATTTTGAAAACAACACAGAAGGAAGAAATTGTTTTTTCATCCTGTCAATTTGTTTTTCTCGGCAAAAAAGGACCTTTTATGCAAGGGGCCATGTCATTCTATTTCATATACGTATTCACTAGCTCGTAACAGCATTCTTTCGTCTGTTTTGCAAGCTATTCCGTTTGGACGACTCGGGATAGTGAACCGCCCCCTCCTCATCATATTGTTTCTGGGCCGCAGCATCTCTATCCTTAATCCATTGCCGCTTTTCATTTTTTAAATTCGCCATGTCTGAAGCAGAAAGCTGCTTTTGCAGCATGCCGTATATCTCGTTCAGCAATGCATCCCACATTTGATAGTTATAGCCGTGGTCCTCTATCATTTGATAATCACTTTGATAGTCATTGTGTTTTTCTTTCTTTTCTGTCGCTGACAATTTGGCAACATAATCTGCTTTTGTGCTTCCCGTTGTCTGCTCACTGCTCTGTGTATCCGTGCTATCAGATGACTCGGTTTCCTCAGTCGTCTGAGCCGTTTCTTGCTCCGCAGCCTCAGTCTCGTTTTCATAATCACTCACCAGACTGGTATCCTTTGAGCTGATCGCCGCCTGTCTTTCCCCATTTGAACTTTTTACATTAAAAAGATATGCTGTACCGCTGGCAGCCTTCGACTCATAGGACTTCACAAATTCCGCAGTTTCACCGTTTCTCGACAGAATCGTTTTCGCTTCTTCTTTTGTCAGCTTGACATCATCACCTTGAAGCGACTTGCTGTCCCATTTGTTTATCTTCCAATTGCCATCTTGCTTCACCAATTCAAACGTCCATGACGTGCCCAAGTTGTTTAACTCTGTTGCCGGGTCTATTGATGAAGCCTCTATCTTATTCTTGTTCTGTTCATATGTAAAACGCACATCGAAATCAGTGCCGGGGTGAAAAGGAGCATCACACTCACAATAGTACTCTCCAGCCAAACGCCTCTGTTGCATAAGGCAGCACACTAGGCCGCAGCTTGTTGAAATCCGTCTTGTTTGGTGTGCTCCAGCCGTTTTCTTTTCCCGCTTTATCAAATGCATTGAAGATCGAATCAATATCGTTTTTTAAAGCAGATTTTACTTCCTGCTCCGTCAGCTTCGTAACGCTTGCTTTCTTCACGGCTTACTTTTCTTGATCCTTATCAGAACACGACGATAATAGGAATAGTATCGATAAAAGCATCGCACCTAATTTATAACTCATTGTCCTTCTCACCCTTCTGTTCTCTCATGGTAGCTTTCTTATTTCATTGTCTTTGTAGGTTTGTATCTAAAATCGGATACCTAGACTATTAGAACAATATATTTAAATAAACCTTAGCAGAGAATCGAAACGCAAAAATGGTAACTAAGGAATCATATTAATGTAACAAAAAAAGCTCTCCTTCTTAAAAAGGAGAGCTTTTTCTTCATCTAGTCCATTTACTAGAATATACTGTTTGCATATAGTCTGAATGATCCCAATTATTATAAAGTTTTAGTTTCACTCTAGTCGATGCCGATTTTTTTGCGATATTTGTGAATGTAACATTTAGTTTTTTACCATATGATGCATTTCCAGAAGCTGTATCAATTGTTTTCCAAGAACCATTTGTATAACGTTGCAAATATAATTTGCAATAAGCAGCACTTTCCCAAGTTCCTGTTCTCCCCATTTCAACTGTAGTATAAACATTCTTATAGTTTTCTGATGTGTGAATATAAGATTTTGATTCTACAGTTGCATGAAAAGTAAAACTCGTAGTTTTACTAACAGCCTTAGCCGACTGACCTGATCCAATGAATACTAGTCCAAATGCCATTACACCTGCAAGAACTAGTGTCAACAAGTGGTTTACTCTTTTCATTATCAAATACCTCCATCAATTAAAATTGTAAAATACAGGACTACCATACATTATAAACCATAAAAACTAGAATTAAAATATATTTTCAAATTATATTCCTAGTAAATGCTTTCAATATGAAGTTTTAATAAATTCTATTATTAAGCAAAAAGACATTTGATTAATTTACTCACCTCGAAACATATGAGTTGATTCAAGATTATAGCTTTGAAGTCTAATCAACCACCACAAAACCTTGAACCTTCACTTGTTCCTCAGGCAAATCAAACTGATAAAGCATCTCCTTAGAATGGATATCAAACACACCCACATACCCGCCGATGCCCTTTTTATGCTCTTCCTGGGCGACTATATACAATAAATTCCCCTTAAACTTCGCCTTCATATAAGGGAAATTCAAACTATATGTATGAAAAGAAAATTCCTTCCCATACTCCAGCAAGTTCGCTTCACCCTCTTTGTCTTCGTACGTAACGTAAAAACTGCCGCTTTCTTTGTCATAGTACACGGTATCAGCGTATTCAAGATCATCAGGATACGGACTATATGTCGTTTTCCATGTCCCTTTTTCAATCACAGTCAGTTCGTGCTGCGAGCTCGCGACAATAAATTCCTCCGAGTCTACGAATTTATCTGCATACGAGGCCAAACCCAGAGTCTTAATCATTTCCTCTGTTTTTCTATCGATCACGTAAATAGACATGCTTTGAATGATATAAATATAGTTCTCATCACTCGACCCCATCGTGACAAGCGAAGGCAAGGTGAGCCGATATTTCTTTTTTGTTTTTCTGTCATTTATGTGTATGTCATTCCCCGTCGTATCAACGTTATATGCCTTAACAGAGACATCCTTCCCCTCATACCAAAACGCAAATGGATCTGACAGCGGATGCTCTTTGATCACATCCTTCTCCAGCGTGTAATAGAAAGGCTCATGCTCCGCTAATAATACAATGTCAGTTGCTGTGTAAGATTTCGTTTGAATGTAAGGCACATCCGCCACCTTGAAGGTGCGCCTGTTAAATCTTTCGCCTGTTGAGGTCGAAAGCAGCGTGCTTTCTTTTATGAAAGGATTGGAGTAGATAAAAAAGATGCGGTCTTCTTCGGGGGCGATGGCGGAAGTTCTGACAGGGATATTGTCTTTATTGTGTATCTGACAATACAGAGCAAACAGTATGATGCATACCATTAACCCTAATAAACCAAATGTAATCCATTTTTTCTTCATAAACATGCTCCTTAAAAAACAATATAGAATACGAACTTCCAAAAAATGTTTATCAGTTAATATCATTTCGACCATGTTTCTACCAATCCCTCCATGAATAAAGACACATGCCTAATGACTCATTTTTCCACCAAAATACGTTCTTACACCCACCCTGATCCCGCTCCGTGGTAAAATTTTGATATTGAGCGAACAAAAGAAGGGAAATGGTCATGAAAGTACTTGAAGCGAAAACACTGCTTTCTGAAGCAACAGACCGCGCGAAAGAGTATAAAGAACTAAGAACGCAAATGGTTAACTTGAGAAAAGCATTAAAAAGCGTTGCCGATCTTAGCGACAGCGAATTCTCAGGAAAAGGCGCCAGCAACATCAAAGCCTTCTATCACGACCACGTCGGTGTCACCGACCAATGGATCGACTACATCGACATGAAAATCGCATTTTTCAACAGCATCGCCGGAGCCGCCGAGGACAAAGGCCTCTCAGACTCATACATCGAAGAGTCCTTCCTGGAGCACGAACTGGCAAATGCCCATAAAAAATCAAAATCCATCATGTCCGAACAGAAAAAAGCGATGAAAGACATCCTGCACGATATCAACGCCATCCTCCCGCTCGACCTGTTTTCAACAGAAACCTTCAAAGACGAGCTGGCCGATGCCAACGACAAACGCAAAAAAACACTGGAAAAATTGGACGCCTTGGACGAAGACCTGAAGACAGAATACGCCCTGTCAGAACCAAACGAACAATTCATCAAGTCCGACTTCCAAAAGCTCCAAGAAGCAACAGGCAAAGGCAAAAACGCCACACCCATCCACTACAACGCCAAGGCGTACCGTGAGAGCGACATACATAAGAAAAAAGGCGACATTGAAAAGCGGACTGAGGCTTACTTGAAGATTAAGGAAGAGGAAGCGAAGGAACGAGAGATCAAAGACTTAAAGAAAAAGCTTGCGGATGGTGTGTCTGACCCGGATGAATATTTAGAAATTGCGAAGAAGATTGGGTATGAGGACCTTGAGCCTTATCAACAACAGTATGTGATACAATTAGAAACGGCTAAGCAGGAAGCTAAAATTTTAAAAGGAATTGGTGAGGGATTATACAACTTTGGAAAAGACACTGCTCTTGGTGTGAAGGATATGATTTTACATGCACCAGAGACAATTAACAGTGTATACAAATTTTTAAACTCCTCTCCCACCCAGCAACTCGCAACAGTTACGTTTACGGGAATTAATATATGGGCATCGTTATCCGATTCATGGAAGCGTGATATGGTAAACGGAGACGCAGAGTCAAGATCACGTTGGATCACCTATTCGTTGGCCACCGTCGTAACATCACTTATTGGAACAAAAGGTATTGATAAAGTTGGAAAGCTAGGAACACTCACAGCTCAAAAAACTATTACAAAAGGCAGTGAAGCACTTGTTACTACATCAGAAATGTTCAGTAACATGCTTTCTAATAGAACAAATCAATTTGCTTTCGCGGATGACTTACAAAAAATACAAGATGTTCATAACGTTCTAAATACTGAACTTCTTAGAGATGTATCAAAAAAAGAAAGTGTATTATTTCAATCAAATAGTGGGAAATCACCTTCGAACAGTAGTACTTTTGATGTTACATCTTTTGAAAAGAAAATGTATAGCATGAACATCAATGAAAAAATTGCTTTTATAAGAGAAACCGCCGCCCCGATTGCTAAACAGAATGGCTGGAAAAAAGATTCTAAACTATCCACAATTAATAAACGAGATGTATACTACGATTCAAAAAGTAAAACATATTATGCTTTAGATACACAACATGGACGCTTTGAAATCCTAAATAAAAGAGGGAAACATCAAGGGGAAGTCGATTTTAACCTTAATCCTACTAAAGAAGCGGACAAATCAGGCGGACATGATTTAAGAATAAAATAGATATTTTGGGAGGTACCCTTATGGATAAATTGATTGCTGATGCTATTAATAAATTCTACAATAAAGAGTCTACACAAGAAGAGTATCTATCTTTATGTAAACAAGAAATTATCCTCTCTGACTCATTAAAGTCTTATTTAAAAACAGAAAAAATAAGTTATGAAAATACAAATGAGGATGAAATTTGGCCTTCTGCTACATTTAGATTTGAATTTGAACCATTTGTAAAAAATGATTTTAATATAAGCTATAGCAGCAAACTAATGATTTCTAAGTTGGCTCCTATCTTTTACATACAACATGAATTTGAGTTAGAAAACATTGATCCAAAGAGAACAACCCCAATCCTAGATGGTTTTAGTACACAAACGTACTCTATGCCTCAACAGGAATTTGATGCAAAAGTGAACCAAACTTTGAAACAAATGGGATACAATGCTCTAGATTATCAAGAAATGAATGAAGTCATTTGTGATCTTGATATAAAAACAGCGCCTTTATTCGGTCCCCAAGTCACGGTAGAACTGGCATTATTTCATGATTTGCTAGAGCTTTGTCCAGAGTAGCAATGCCGGAGGATGAGTCTTTTTTGGAAAATGAATTAAATGCATCATATAGAAGCATAGCTGAAACCGTTAACGAAATGATACCAGAACTCTGATTCCATTTGAATTTGGTTTGATGAAAATGAATTCAAAATTTAATGTAGTAAAGATTGGTATCCTTTCACCTCTGCTTAATAAATCTAAAGCCCTCTTATTTGAGGGTTTTAAATTTATCTCATCTCACTTTATAAAAGGAGCAACATTTTGACAGTAAGAAAAGAATTAATAAAACAAATAAATTTAACAATCACAGTAATAAAAACAATAAATCAAAAGAATCCAACTCCAATGAAGAAAAACATATTAGAAAGATATGAAGAGGCAAAAGAATTTATCCAACATTCAACAGAGGAACAATTCGAAGAAGACTGCTGTAAAGTTAAAAATAAACTAGATACTCTGACAAGAGCATATCTGGAATCAGCTAACGACTACATGAATCCTATGCTCAAAGAAATGCATAAGACAGAAAAACTGCTAAAAGAGTACGACGAAACTGCTCAGTCGTAATAACCGCAATCCAAAGTTCAAAATTGAGATTGTACTACCTCCACAAAACCAAGTATAATGCAAAACACCAAAACTCCCTTTTGCGGACTGTACCGAAAATTTATTTTGCGGTCGCTCAACCCCTTCCTATTAAATTTGAGTATTGATAAAATTTACATAATTAGTGAGAAGAGGAAGGGTGAGAAGTTTGGGCCGATTTCGTCTCCACACGTTGGGATGGAGAAACTCGTTGAATACTACTATTATTTTTGTTTACATGCACCTTCTTCTTAAGCGCATCACATTTATAAAACTCATGGCCTTTACTCAGTCCATCAGATAATTAGTAAAAAACTAATAGAGACGGAGAAAATATCTTCTACTCAGAAAAATAAGTTTACAGGTATAATTTGTACGACTTAAAGGAGATAATCAATTCTTCTATAATGATAAGTATTACAATGATTTCTCAATAATATATTACACCCATATGAATCTATAGCAGTTAATATAAAAATAATTATGATGTTTATCTCGATTAATTTTAAACATAAGAAAGAAGATGAGATACGAATACTCACCCCCCTTCTTATAGTCCATTAGACTGATTTATTAATAATTTGACATACACGGAATATCTCTTCACTCGATATATATGGAACTTGAGCAAAGATTAAATTGGGCTCCCCAGATAATCTCGCTACCAGATGCCCCCTACCTAATAGGTTTTCAGCTCCTTTTTCCCCTAGTGCAATTTCTGATGTTCCTGTACTACCAACTTTGAGTATCAATCTATTTCCCAAATTGTCTCTTAACTGTACAGGTAGAGCATCCTTATCTGGTCTTTGTGCAGCAAATATTAAATGAATTCCTGCTGCCCTTGCCTTTACGCCTAACCTTTGAACAGTAGAAAATACAGTGTTTTTGTACTCATCAATGAGCATCCAATCAGCAAACTCATCATGTATTAGATAGATAAATGGGAGCTTATCCGAATCAGATACTCTTGAGTTATACTCTTTAAGATTAGGAACTTTATGCTCTCTGAACCTTAAATATCTAGATTCCATTTCATTCACTAAATTCTCTAGTATTTTTGAGGCCCTATCTTGATCGATAACAATTCCTTCGGCTAAATGTGGAAGGTCTTCTAGCCCCTGATAGTCAACTCCATATTTAGGATCAATCAAATATATTTTTGCAGATTCAACCGTATTCGTTGCACAAATATCCAAGATTATTGTTTGTATTAAGACCGATTTACCACTTCCAGTCTCTCCCGCAATGAGAGTATGAGGGGCATGTTGTTCTAGCCCACCGAAAGGTCCACCAAGGTTTAAATAAAGCAATTCACCATCTACCTCTTTAACACCTATTACAAAATTTAAATTCGTTTTTAAATTTTCTTCCTTAATTTTGCGTGAACTCCAAACAGTGGCTAAGGGTATCGTTTGTCTTTCTGGTCTCTCAATGAATACCACAATCTCTCCCGGCTGTGGAAGAACATTAATAATATTTAAAGCATGTGTAGTAAGAAGCTGAGATTTCTTTTTCTCTATATCCTCTACTCTAAGTCGATCTGACCCTTTAAGTTTTACGATAGCTGCATTAGGAGTTAACCTTGACTCTAGAACTTTACATTGTAGATTATAAGTCGCCAACGCAGCCCTTAATGAATTTACAACTCTCGTTAACCAAGTTCGATCATTATCAGTATCTGCATTTTGTTTCGAGTTGTTAAATACCCATTCATTAAATTCTTGATTTTGATACATCGCATTTGACAGTAACAAAGGTCTTGTTGTTGGATTGCTTCCCTCAACACTAACACCTGTATTTTCTGATAATGTTGCTTCATAATTACGTTGTTGACCTAAGTCACTGTCTACTACTTCAATGTCAGTTGGTACAACACTAGCATTTACTGTTTGTTCACTTGGAAGCATAGTATTAAGCTTGTTCCAAGTTACTTCATTTGCGAACTTAGATCTTACAGAGTAGAGATTTTGTTTGTTTAAAATTGATAACAATAACTCTCTAACCGAGTCTCTTGAGAAAATTTCCTGATATCCGTGACTAAGTTCGCTTATCTTTATCTGTTCACTCTCTAAACTTTCTGAACCATCATAGGTTGGTACAAAAACATGAGAATATCCCTTAACCTCAATTTCAACCTTGCCGGATCGAATTAACTCTCGCCATTTCTCAATTGAAATTGATGAGTTTTGCATATAAATGGTTCCTTCGACTAGCAGATCACTGATTTTAGAAAGCCATATATCTCTGTCTAACCTAGCTGGCACTTCAAAAAGTGCATTGTTAATTCTAGAAACTGTATCTACAAGTTGCTTCTTTGAGACCTTTTTAGAATTTGACAAGCCTTTAATATCAACAAACTTAGCCTCTGTCACTATTATTTGCAAAAATAAATTTCCATCTTTTTCAAACGGACTAATTGCCATAATATCTGCAATTTGTTCCTCACTCTTCCCTAACCAACTTGCATAATCATCGAGGAAGTACCAGCCTATATTATTAGGGTCATGCATTTCTTCCTTCGTAATTAATTTACTTAACACTACACCCATTAATTCACTAGCATACCTCCCTAATTTAGCTGCCCTTAAAACAATATCTCCCGATAGCTCATTCGCTTCTTGGATAAAATAATCAGCTAGTGTCTCAATATCGGTATCACCAATTCCTAAATTTAGTGATTTTAGCTTCCTTTTAAGTATTATCCTGAGTAAGCGTAGAGACGTTGTAGTCGAAACGACCAAATTAGGACCATTAGTTTTGTTATGCTGATACTTTATTACATTCACACCTTGGCTCTTTAATAGCCGTCGATCTAACAACTCATCATAATTTGCAACCCACTCACCTAGTTTATGAGATTCATCAAATATATTTTTTGTTTCCTTGTTCTGAAAGGTAATCTGTCTCGAAGGTAGGAAGTACTCCGCATTATCTTCATCGCTAGCTTTTGTAATGCTCTTAATAAACTTTAAATACTCCCAACCTTCCATAGTCTGATTAGGGCAAACAAGGTAGGTTATTGACTTCAACTCATCTTTTGCCGCAGGACGACGACGTGACCATCTTGCAGGAAAATGTCTAATAACATTTTCTACAGGGGCAGAAACTTCAACTTTGATCCACTCAAACATTGCGTGCCTTGATATTACATCCTGAAGGAACACCACATCGTATGGCTTACCTTCTTCGCTTTCGGAGACTGATGATTGATGAGCCATTACCCCAATCCTTAATTTAGCCATAAAGTCACTTGTGACCTCACTAGCAACAAAATTATCGGGATCTGCATCTGTTCCTTCAACCATCTTTGAATAAATATTATTCAACTTATTTGTATCTCTATGTCTTAGTACTACTTGACACCTAATGTTATCGTTCTTGTCATTCAATTTAGAAATCGAGTCTACGATTGCTAAAGGCAATCTTGTTGAATCTGAGTTATAGAGCACTACTCCTAAATTAGCTCCTTCGTGGGGCTGTAGTTCCAAATATCTATCTAGTAAATTAGCTAACTTTGCACTTGCTTTTCGAGGATCCTCATTTGTCTCTTGATAAATTGTTTTAATTATTGGCATTTCCATTAAACTATAATCATTTACACTATCAGTTAAAGTTAAAACTTCTGGTAGTTCTTCGCCTTGAAATCCCAAACAAATTTCTGGATAATATGGATGCTCAATATCTGCTTCCAACTCATCAAAAAATAGCTTTGCATCTCCGAACTCTAAGTTCTCTGTTGTTAAGAGATTGAAAATAACATCTCTCAATTGTTGCATTTTTACCGCTAGACCTGCCATTCTCATTGGGTGCCAAGGGGGAAGGATGGCTAAAGGTTTGGTGTCCTTTACCTCAACAACTCCAATTCTCATAATCGGATACCATAACTTAAGTCTGTTGATGTCTCCTTTGGCATTCTTCATCAATGAAGTGATTAACTTTCCGTAAAGCTCGGATTGGCGTATTTGATTTTGAGAAATAAGACCACTTTCTAGCCATTCATTTAATGCAGTCTTATATGATCCTGAAAATTCTTCCCAAGAACTCAAAATCTCATTGTATCCATCTGTATTAATACGAGATTCATCCTTAGCTATTTGGAGTTCACTTAAAAACTCATTTTGTATATCTCTTGTCCTATCATATATATTTACAAAAGAACCCCTATTTTGTCTATAAACGGCCTGGAGCGTATACACGTCGCCGAGTGATATTCCCTGGAGTTTACCCTTCTTACTTATGGGATTTTTCGAAACACTGGTTAATTGGAATGGATTTTTAAGCTTGTTTACCAACCGATCTAAGTCACTATACAGCTCCATCCCTACATTATTAACATTACCTTCCCAAACTAGTTGAACTTTACAGTGTTGCTCGATTCCATGATCATCCTCATAATATAGCTCAATATAAAACTTAATCTGCCTCGAACCCTTTGAAACAGAATTATTTTTACTGTACTTTGACTTTAACCTTTTTTGCTCAATTTCAATAAACTCGTCGTACCTAAATAACCAGAACGTATCCCATTCAATGTAAGGAGCCGTTAATTCCGGCAAACCCTTATATCTTGTGCTAAAATATAGACCCAAATCGGTATTTAGATTTAACCAAGCACTTTTTTTATCTCTCTTTTGAGTCTTTACTTTGATAACTCTTCTTCCCTTAGAGCCTTCGGACTGGGCAAGTAACCTTTCAATAGCACGTAATAGTCCTACAAGGAAGTCACTACATTCTATTGGTTTTCCATAGATAAACTTATCCCATTTAGCCTTTAATTTTTTATCAATGTCTATTTGATGCCTGTGCTTATCGTAAAATGCTATATCTTCTTCATTCGATTCTTTAGCCTTTCTTTTTTCAAGTAGATCCAAGTAGGCATAATCTTCGTCTGTAATCAGATCAGAGAATTCATCTTCTAGAAGTTGTTTTGTTTCTTCTGCAAGACTACTCTTTTTTGCCAGCTTTATACCGGAAAAAAATGAACTAATACCATCACTTTCCCACTCAAACTGAGATAAGATCTCGGACTCTGCAGTCCAAGCTGGCTTTGAGGAAATAAAGTCCAAAATAGCGAAATGAACAAATTCTGGAATATACTCTTTTACTTCATCGAATGAGTTTCTTAATTGTTCATTTTCTATTACATCTCTTGATGGTGTTAGTTTGTATAAGAAATAACTTCTTTTCTCTTTTAATTCTTTATATACTTTTTCCCAGTTCTTTTTATAAGTTTGTCTGTTATCAGGAATAGAATAAAAAACTCCTGAATCTCTAGGAAACTTCAAAGCTGGTAAAGCCCATCCTAATGCTTCTATTAGAGTTACACCGTCTTCAATTATCTTATTCCTAGTATTGGAAACATATTTACTAAACATCTCAAGGCTACAATCAGTTGTGTTAAGTAAGCCTTTTAAAGCCTTTTCCCATATATTAAGAAGCCTTTCACTTCCATTTATAGCTGTAATGTCGCTAGCAGCAATTTTCACCCAAATTTTAGTATTGTCTTTAAGGTCATTTGCCCCAATTTTAAAGATGTTTTTTAGAGAAGGGCCTTGATCATCATTGTTGTTGGCTAGTAATAATACTGGTTTATCAGTGTAAGTGTGCCGTAGGTTAGTAGTTCTTTTTGGAGTAAAAATGTTCTTTGGCAGTCCTTCACCTGTATCTAGTTCTACAGGTATTTTGATATCTACAATTCCACATAAAGAATCGTCTTCAAGTATTTCCTTACATATCACTGACACTTGTGAACTTGATAACCTGTCCAATAAAAATCTAGCTATACCATCGTCTTGTTCTGCTCCTATGTTAATTTTCAAGTACTCTACTGCAACTTTACCAATTAATTTTAACTGATTCATCAATCTCCATCCCTTGCAAATGGGTTTTCAACATAAGCACAAGCATCTGAAAGTCTTCTTAATAAGCCCATACTTGATAATCGCTGCTCTAATCTTAGAGCA
Organism: Bacillus sp. LR_5; assembly: GCF_042709275.1. Taxonomy (NCBI): domain Bacteria; kingdom Bacillati; phylum Bacillota; class Bacilli; order Caryophanales; family Bacillaceae; genus Bacillus; species Bacillus sp. LR_5. The sequence continues at coordinate 162,452 of NZ_JAVAXX010000001.1, forward strand.
TTCTCTGAAAATGCTTCTAAATCTGCTTGCCCTGAAGCAGTTATATCTATTGCTTGTTTATCTCCAATGATAAAGCCATATTTTACATACAGTTTAGCAAGAAATTCTTGAAATTCCATTCTTTTTGGTACATTTGTAAGAACTAAAGATTTAAAGAGGCTATCCGTGGGTGCATACCTAGTTCTTTGGCTATTTCTACTCGAAGAAAGACCTATTTCTTTACCCCAAACTCTATGAAAATTATTTACGTGTTGTTTGTGTCGCATGATTGCTTTATCGACTAATTCATTTAATAAATCCTCTGGACTGTCATACATAGATAAGTCTTCATCATTAGATGGCCAAAAGAATTTGTTCTGCATCAATTTTTGAGCAGCATATAATGGGTCACCAGACATAGAAATTCCTTTCCAATCATTCGTTTCCTTAATACTAAGGATATGTCGCTCAATTGCTTGCCTTGAAAGGTTATTATTATTTATATATGAATCTGAGGCCAAGTCACGAATAATCGTCTTTTTCGGAGCCATTATTTCAAGTATAAATTTTGATTTTTTGTTTTGATTTAGTACTCCCTTAGATCGATTAAGAAAATATAGTATCATATGCAAACCCGTGATATTAACTAAATGAGGCAGTGTATCATAAGGTGGAATTTCACAAGTGAAAATATTTAACCAATCATCAGCCAAGTTTTGAAAATCATCTAGGTTCTCGTATGGTAAGTAAGTTCCCTTTAGCTCTTTTATCGAGTTCTCAAAGCCAGCGTCTGGCTGTAACTTTTTTGCAAGGCGATTGAATACAGAAGAAGAATTTAAGATATTTGCCTCAAGGAAAGGCAATAACTGCTCCCCTCGGCCAGATCTTGAAAGCATTAAATATAAAATCTCTCCTGTTCTGCCAAAAAACCTTCTATCATTTTGAACTTTATCCCCATTTATTCTCAAATCCTCATACAGACACTCTTTTCCATATGGGAAAATAAACTGTGAACTCCACCGTTTATTGTTCTCACCTTCGATTGTGTTACTCTGTAAAAACTTAATTGCTTCATAGAAATCCTCAAAATCGTCAAAGTTTGACTGTAAATACCTGAAATCAGGAAGAGACCCTAGGCCAGCAAATTTTTGTTCAGCTATTTGAATCCAATCATTCCATGCTTTTTTACCATCTTTATGGTTTTCGTAGTCTCTATAAACGACCTCGATATATGGATTGTTAAATAACAAATTTCTTAAATAAATTCGTGAGTACGGACTATAGCTTAATGAGTTGAATGTATTCTCAACAAACGCTGTTCCTTTTTGATACTCGGAACTAAGGACACCTAAAAATTCCATAAAACATAGCCAAGGTGTTTGTTCATCATACAATCTATGTCCCCAAATGGCTTCATCAACCCAAAAATCCAAATTATTATAAGAATAATTCCGTGGTAGGATTGAAATCATTAAAACACCTCCAACGATTTGTGTTCCACTAGCCCTTTTTCGTTAATCTTCAATAATTTAAGTGCTGATATATTTTCATAAGCATCATCTTCAGTTTTTCTTCTTTCTGCTAGTCTTTTTAATAACTTACTCTTGTAAGCAAGAATATCTTCATAACACTCTCTTGAAAAACTACCCGGTAATGCTCCTTCCGCTACTCGCGATATAAATTCATATCTAACTAATTGTAGGTGTAGGCGAACTGGTGGAAGATCATTAGAAAATCCAACAGCCAGATATACTTTGGAATTCTCTTTGTCTAATTCGAACTTCACATATTCGCCTCTATTTGGTTTAACAGATATGAACTCTTCAAGAATTCTACTAATTTTTGCTTGAGAGTGATTTCCTGAAGTAGATAAGATCAAACGATCCTTATCTTCTACTAAGAGACCAGTAGTGATTCTATTTAGACCTTTCGCCATTCTACTTATATATTGAGAATTAACTCTTTTTTCCTCATGAAGTGGTCTATATACTTCTTTTAAAAACTCACCGGCAAATTGAAATGTTGTTAATCTCCAAATCATTAATTCCTCTTCTATTTCAGGTGGTATAACAAAAAATAGCCTTTGTCGTTGAGACTTAAGTAAATCTAAGAACTTGTTTTTGTCTAGATTTTCACCTTCTAAGTATGCTTTCTTTTCAGATATAAATTTCTTATCAGCACCGTATATAGTATCCGTTATTACAAGCTTTTCATATAGTTCTCTATATTTTTTATCATCTTCTCCATATATTAGAATATTATCTATTATTCCATTAGTTTCAGATCCAATACCGAACTTATTAAGCATATTAAAGACATCTATTGTATCCCTTTTTCTATCCTGAAGATTTTCCCCAAATATGTTTCGGTATATGCTAGCTAAGTGGACTTTATCTTTCTCTATAACTTTTGGAATATCACTACACTTTAGTAATCTATCCTTAACATCCGGGTGACCTAAGAGCATGTTTGCTATTAACAAAAGTAGCTGTCTTAGCGGGAGATGCAGTTCATTTACTTCACAAAGAGTTAAAAGATCAGTTAATCTCTTTACAATTAGGCTATTTTCACTTTCCAATCTTTTTTTGTTTTCAATAATTGGACAAATTTGCTCTCCCGTACTGAAAGAACAATTACTACACTCTTCCCAACCGGGATTGTGTAATACTTCATTAATAACCTTTGGAAATAAGTGTGCTGAATTCGTATGACTAAGATTATAAAGCCATAGGTTTTGATCCTCTTTTTGTCTTTTACCGCTAATAAGCAAATCCTCTATTAGCTTCCTTGCAATAATAACATTATCCGTTTGGCGAATACTCTTCCACGAATCTAACAATTGTCCATCATTAGCAGCAATAAGGAAAACAATTTTATTTTCTAGCCCGGCGATAGAGTCTGCCATCAGAATAAGTTCTTCTTTATCATCAGAAGACAATTCACTTAAATCCTTAATAAAAATAATTCTTTTTCCGTTTAAAAGTAGCTCGTTTCTTCTATTGTTTTTAGCCCACTGTTCTTCTGAACCACCTAGTTTCTTCCATACTTCCCTGCAATAATACGTCTTTCCATCACCAGCTGTCCCTGTTAATATTACAGATACAGGTGATTCAGAAAAAAAGTTTTGCAATAGTTGGTTCAAATAAATCATTTCTATCTTTATCGGAGTTACTTTTTTCTTTTTGATAATCCTTTGAATAGTTTCATCATACATATTGTCGTTACGTGGAATTGGACCATACTGCCTCAAAAAGCTTATCCAATTAGAATTACCCTTCGCCATAGTTCACACTCCATCTCTTACCATTTTTCCTAAAGAAATTATATCAATTATTGGTCTATTTAGCTATTTCTTTTAAAATCAAAAAAGAGTACTACTTATAAAACATTGTTTTACAAGTAGTACTCTTTTTAAAACATTTCTTATGAAAATGAGCATACACAAGGAATAGTATCATCAGAGGTGAATAAATACTTCTCTACACCCTCATGATCCATATCTTCCCGGAATTGTTTTAATGTATAAGCGGCACCATTTTTCTTTAAAATTGAAACATTCTTTTCAAAATGTTTACGGAATCGTTCTTCCATTTCCTCTTGCTCTTTATACTGATCTGGCCATATTGCATAAAGAGTTGCATAGTGTTGAAATCCACCACGTACACATCTTCCGCCACAATTCGCATGTGAAAAACCGTTAATACCTTTTTCGACAAGCTTTTTAGCTAATGTATTACCTTCTTTTTCTGCTTTTTCAACAGCAGCAGTATACATACGAGGTAACTTAATTCCCCATTCATATTGAATAATACCTTTTGCATCCAAATCAGCTCTTAGTGTTTCTATAAGCGGAAATCTTGATTCAATAGGCTCAAGTGGGAAATGCTCATAGAATGACCTTATCCCAGCTGCTTTTCTGATATTCGCATCTGGACTATCTTCCCGAACTAAACTTAATTTACGCCTAACATGGCTATCGTCTCTTCGATGCTTTTCATGTGGCGCAATACCAAAGTATAAGACAGGCTCTAATTTTTCATTATCACGAAGTTCTTCAAGATATATAAGTGTTTGTCGTACCTTTAATTCTTCAGAACATTTTGCTAGTCTAGAATTCCCTAAGAATTTATAATCATAGAATACTTCTTCTGGTGTTCTTCCATCCAAGATTTCTGTTATTTCTAACCCAATGTATTCTGAGACCTCATCCATAAATCTCAAATTGTCTTCATCTTCCCACAAAGTATTAGTAAAAAATAATTTACAATTCTCTTTGCCAAATGCTTGTACCATATAATACGCTACATAAGCACTTCCAGCACCGCCTGAGAACATTGCTATATAGACACGTTTTCTCTCAGAGCGAGGTAGTTCTATACCCCATTCATCTTGAACTATTTTTTTCACATCTAAATTTATGTTCATTTGCTCCACAAGTGGGAAATGTACTTTTATAGACTTAGATGGTGCAATCTCAAAAAAAGATTGTAAGTCGGATACACTGACCAATTCTTTTTCGATACTTTCCAAGCATATTTTCTTGTTTCTATACATTTCTTCTGGTGCAGACCCAAAATACAATACAGGCTCAAGATTTTCATTTTTTCTAACTTCTTCAAGATAGGTGAGCAACTGTTTAAGTTTAACCTCTACAGAATAGCCCAATGTGGAGTTAGACTCTTCTTCATTTGAATACTCAATATGCAGTGAATCAACCTCATCATTTTTAATAAATATTAATGGTAAGCCAATATAATCAGCTACTTCTTTCATAAAACGAGTATTTGCTTCGAAAGCTGGATCATCAGCACCTTTATTAAAGGTATCGATAAAAATTAATCTACTATTCTCTTTACCAAACCTTTTAACCATATCGAAAGCAACATATGCACTTGTAACACCACCTGCTAATACAGCTATATGGACACTTTGACGTTCATCCTCCATAGTTTCCACCCCTAATCAACATACTTTTCTAATAGTAGATAAATCATGTATTCCAACTCATCTTTTGGAATATTGCGTCCTGCATTCCTAATGATCCTGTCAATGTTTGAATAGACTGTACTTGTTTTAACTGAGAAGTCTACCTTCGAAATGACTTTTGTCTTATCGCTAACTTCAATTTTAATATAAGCAGATTCTTCTTTGAAGCTGTTCGTCGCTTCACTCCTTTCAACCTCTTTGAAATCAATTACTGCTTGATAATTTTGTTTGAATTCACGCTTAAACTTTTCTAGTGTTTTATCGGACCAATCCTCTATAAATACCCCTGTAAATGACTCTAGGAAGCTATCAACCCAATTCTCATTCTCATTTGCTGAAAGAATTGATTTTATAAGTTCATTTGTTTTCTTTAAATACTCATGTTTGTTATTTGACCATTCTAATAAGTCTTCTACACTGGTAAATCCAGTCGTCTTTAGAATATCTCTTACAATATCAGCTTTAACTTCAATTATAAAGCTTTCAGCATATTCCTTTATACGCAATAATTCAAGGAAATTTTCATTGTTAAATAGTTCGTATAACTCTGAGATAGCTTCTTGAGGCTTTACTTCAGTTTTTCGTATAATATCCCGAATTAAAGAAAAATCCTTGCTTACTAATGTTGAAATTTGAGTAAATCGTGGTAAAGATCTTAACCATTTGATAAGAGTCCCACATATTTGAATTAATCGAGAATTATTGACTCCTTCAAGCCGTTCTTCAATATGATTTGAGAAATGATTTTCAATATTATTGAAAAACAAAATAAATTTCTCATCAATTTGTTCGTAGACATATTGATAGTTTTCTGCGCCTTCCTCTTCTAGTATTTCATACAGCTTATCTCCACTTAGACCCGGTACAAAAATCTCATTTCGATATAACATAAATTCGTTCCACCGGTCCCGTAACATTGCAACTAGTAAAATTGGTATTACAGGATTTCTAATACCAAAAGGTTTACCTGTAAACACATCTACTACATCTGCAAAATTACCTCTTGGTTTTTCATCAAGTAGCTTTATCAGTTTCTCACGAAGCTTACTATAGGGGTTATACCCAATATCTTTATAATCAAAGTTGTTCACATTTTTATCAAAGTTAGCATTATTTTTAAATATGGAAGCATAGATGGCATATGCAGGACCACTACCCTCGATACCAAACCTTTCCTCTGTTGGATTCTTAATAATCGCATCAATAAGAGTTTTTGCCCCGGCTTTCTGCTGAGGGGATACATTCATACGATTAAAAGAATCATTTATGATTCGAGGTGTTTCACTATAAAGACTATTACATTTATCTGTCAACAACTCAGACAATTGGATTTCGCTAACAATTTGTTTACGAGTTTTATTTGTTATCCAAATCATTTCTTCTGTAAAGTCAGAGAGAGTGGCTAAATATTTTTCAATTACATAATTTGCTTCTTTTAACAGTAAAATTAACTCTTCCTTAATTCCTTTATCTTCTGATAGTAATTCTTTATCAGTCATTATACTTTCAATAATGTTACTATCATACAACTCAGACAGTATAGAGGATAATGGTTTAGGGTTTATTGCAAAGATATCCTTCTCAGAACTAGAAAGTTTAATGACTTGCTTCTCTAATTTAGTTGAAACCATTTCTTCTGGGATTACATAATATATAGTTAAATCAGAGCTGAAGGTATTATTTCTTAACGAGTATATCTGATCTAAATCTGATTCGAGTATAACTTCAACTTTTGCAAATCTAGTCATATCTTTTTCATCATTATAGTGCTCAGCAAAATAGTATTTTTTAGATAGATTCCTTTGGAGAACTTTCTTAATTTCTGCTTTTGTTACTACATACTCTGATTTCTTTTTTGCGATTTTCGCTTGCAAATCTATAGTACTACCAGAGTGAATCTCCCATAATTGGTCTAAAATATTAAACCTAATTATCTTCTGTTTTGAAAGGATATCTAATATTTGTTCTAAATACTCTTCATCCATTTGCATGGAAAATGCAAGGAACTCTGTTGAGAGCTTTTGCTCCTTCTGTAATCCACATAAATTCCAAGTAGTTATAAATTTTATAAGTTTCATAGCAATCTTTTTATCCACAAGTTTATCAGCTATCCTTGCTATTGCCTTCTTATAAAGAAGAAGATGTTCAGCTATACCATTATCCAGATCACTTTCAGTAGCATCGGAGAAAAAATAATCGAAAAGTTGATGAGCATGATAATAATCATCTGTTTTTGAAATATGATTTATTAATCCCCCGGTTTCTTCGCTCTCTAGGAAAGTAAACAATGTTCTTTCATTTTGTCCAAATACACCTGAAAGTTTTGGTAATACATAAAGTGCCACCGGATGAAGAGGATACATTGATTTTGCGATTACCCTTTCTCTCTCACTAGGATTTAGACTGGGGAAAAGTGGATACTTTTTCAAGTTATTGATTGCTTTCTCAAACTGCTCTTCAGAAACAGCTGGTTTTTCCATTAAATTTTCTGTTAATATTACCTCTGCTATTTTTAAAAATGTGGCTTGGTCACTACTATATTATATTGTCTAAATCTCTTTTCAATTCTTTGAAATTCTTTTGCAACATCTTTGTTCATTACATTGAAATATTGTCTTAAACTTTTATGAGTAATTAATATGAATTGCAATGAATTTGTTCGGTTTGTTAGCTCTGCAAGGTCTTGGATATCTTGCATAGTTTCATTAAGACTAGAGCTGTTTATACCTTGCAAGAATCTTCCAAACTCATCGTGTACGATAATAAGTCCTAAATTATTTTTATCTAAGATCTCTAGAATGTGTTCCATTTGTGTTAGAAATGCATCGTTATATCCAGCCTCAAAAGCTGTACCCGACGTTAGTGATGGAAACACAGTGTAAAAGAATTTTATTTCTTCCTCATCTTGGCTTTTGATACCATCTAGCCAGCTATCAAAGTTTTTTTCATATTCATCCAGATAGGAATTAAAACTAGAAAAAGTATCAGGGTAGTCTACCATCCATTTGTCAATTGTCTCTAATATCTTTTTGCTAACACCTGGTAGAACAACCTCTAATCCTTCTTTATTGAGTGTTTTAATTATGTTGGATAATAAGGATTGTCTAAATCTACCTTCATTTCCTGTTAGTAATACAGGTAAGTATTTTTTTTCAACCTTACTTGCATTGCGAATTTGTTCAGCAATATAATCATCAAAATATTTAAATTTGTTTATTAACTTTTGAATGTCTTTGGAGTAAGCTCTTTTGGAAACAATTGTACTAATAACTGTTGCAATAAGCGATTTCCCGGTGCCGTAAGCACCCACAATAATGTGTGACCTATTACTATCTGTAACAAATCCATCTAGCAAACCTTTTAATACTTCCGCATGTGACTGAGTTGGA